>JAGHTD010000224.1 GCA_018065475.1 Candidatus Colimorpha enterica | reverse complement strand
ATATAGTTTAGATTATTATTACTAAAATGGAGCACATTGCAATGAGCATTTTTACATCAATTTTCGGCACATACAGTTCAAGACAGATCAAAAAAATCATCTCCACGGTCGATAAGATCGAGGAGCTGGCTGACACATATAAAAACTATTCGGACGCAGAGCTGAGGGCGACCACCGACGTCCTCAAGGGCAGACTTGCAAACGGGGAGACGCTTGACGATATCCTTCCCGACGCTTTTGCCGCCGTCCGCGAGGCGGATGACAGAGTTCTCGGAAAGCGTCCTTTCAGAGTTCAGCTCATCGGAGGAATCATCCTTCATCAGGGAAGGATCGCCGAGATGAAGACCGGAGAAGGTAAAACTCTCGTCGCCACCCTTCCCGCATATCTCAACGCCCTTTCCGGTAAAGGCGTCCATATCGTCACCGTAAACGAATACCTCGCAAAGATCGGTGCGGAGGAAATGGGACGTGTATATAACTTCCTCGGTCTCAAGACAGGCCTTGTTTATCACGATCAGACGAAGGCGGAAAAGCAGAAGGCATATAACGCCGATATCACTTACGGAACAAACAACGAGTTCGGCTTCGACTACCTCCGCGACAATATGGTCATCTACAAGGAACAGCTCGTACAGAGAGGCCACGCATTCGCGATCGTTGACGAGGTGGACTCCATCCTCATCGACGAGGCGAGAACGCCTCTCATCATTTCCGGTGAAGGCGAAGAATCGACGGATATGTACGACCGTGCCGACGCTTTCGTCCGCACGCTGAAAATGCTGAAGATCAAGGAGTTCGACAGCAAGGAGGAGACGGTCTCCATCGACGCCGATTACATCGTCGATGAAAAGGCGAAGAACTGCACTCTCACCGAAAGCGGCGTAAAGAAGGCGGAGGCGTATTTCCATATCGAAAACCTCTCCGACCCCGAAAACACGACGCTCTCTCACCATATCAACCAGGCGATCAAAGCCCACGGCAACATGACGAAGGATGTCGATTACGTCAACAAAGACGGTCAGATAATCATCATTGACAGCTTCACCGGCCGAATGATGTACGGAAGAAGATACTCAGACGGACTTCACCAGGCGATCGAGGCAAAGGAACACGTCAAGATCGAAAAAGAGAACAAGACCCTCGCGACTATCACCTTCCAGAACTATTTCAGAATGTACGAGAAGCTGTCCGGAATGACCGGAACGGCACTCACCGAGGAAGCGGAGTTCAGAGAGATCTACGGTCTCGACGTCGTCGAGATCCCGACGAATATGCCGATGATAAGAGTAGATCATCCCGACGTCGTTTATAAGAACGTCAGAGGCAAGTACAACGCGATCATAAATCAGATCATCGAATGTCACGAAAAGGGACAGCCGGTGCTCGTCGGTACCGTATCCATTGAAAAATCCGAGGAGCTTTCGAGACTTCTCAAAAAGGAAGGTATCAAGCACACCGTCCTTAACGCCAAATATCACGAAAAAGAAGCCGAGATCGTCGCAGGCGCAGGCCGGCTCGGTACCGTAACCATCGCCACCAACATGGCGGGACGCGGAACCGATATCATGCTCGGAGGCAACCCCGAGTTCATGGCAAAGCAGGAGATGCTGAAGCAGGGCTACGACGAGGACACCGTCGGTCTTGCGGTCGGTTCTTCCCTCTCCGTCTCCGACGAAGTGCTTGAAGCGCGAAAGGTATATAAAGAGCTTTTCAACAAGTACAAAGAGGAGATCGCGCCCGAGGCCGAAAAGATCAAGGCGGTAGGCGGTCTGTTCATCGTCGGTACCGAAAGGCACGAGAGCAGACGTATCGACAATCAGCTCCGAGGCAGATCGGGACGTCAGGGCGACCCCGGCGAATCGAGATTCTTCCTCTCGCTTGAAGACGACCTTATGAGAATATTCGGCTCGGAGCGTATCGTAGGAATGGTCGAGCGTCTCGGCCTTGACGAGGATCAGCCGATCGAAGCCAATATCCTCTCCAACTCCATAGAAAACGCGCAGAAACAGCTTGAGGGCAACAACTTTGCCCGCAGAAAGCACGTCCTCGAATACGACGACGTAATGAACCAGCAGAGACAGATCATCTACGCACAGAGAAGAGAGGTCCTCGACGGGATCGACCTTCACGAAAAGATGATAGGCATGGCCGATCAGGTCGTTGACCGTGAGATCGCCGCCTGCATAAATCCCGAAAATCCCGACGTTCTCAACCTCGACGAGCTCAGGACCTACTTTGCCGGCACTCTCTGTCAGCCCGACGAGGAGTTTGACGTCGCCGACAGCGCGGAGCTTGCCGATCTTCTCAAGGAGAGAGCGGCAGCCCTTCTCGCCGAAAAGGAAAAGACCTTCGGAAGCGATCAGCTGAGAGAGATCGAGCGCGTGCTCCTTCTCCGCAACGTCGATACTCACTGGATCGATCATCTCGACGTCATGGACGACCTCAAAGGCGGAATAGGGCTTAACGCTTACGCACAGCGCAACCCGATATCCGAATACAGAATTGCCAGCGCAGACCTCTTTGATGAGATGACGGCAAGTATCAGAGAAGACACGGTAAGAATGCTTCTGTCGGTCGTACCGAAGACGCAGGAGATCAAGCGTGTCGAGGTGGCAAAGGTCACCTCCGAGGGCTTCTCGGGTGACGGAACGGTCAAGAAAAAGCCCGTCGTCATCAAGAAGACGCAGAGAGTCGGCAGAAACGATCCCTGCCCCTGCGGCTCCGGCAAAAAATACAAGAAGTGCTGCGGCATAAACGATACGGCTGCGGAATGAATATAAGTCTTGTGATCGCCGGCCTCGCGTTCTGTCTCGAACCGGGCTTCGGCTTCATCGACGTCATACCCGACTTCATCGGGCTTCTTATGATCTATTTCGGAGTAAGACAGCTTGCGCGTATCGACCGCGATGCCGAAAAATGCGTTTCGAGACTGAAAAACGCCGTCATCGCCAATCTGCTCCGC
>JAGHTD010000030.1 GCA_018065475.1 Candidatus Colimorpha enterica | reverse complement strand
GTCATGAGTTTCGGACAGGTCTTCCTGCCCATTCTCGCCGAATGTATCGGTATCGGTGTGGTCACCGGCTTCCTCGGAAGTCTTATCGCGATCTACAAATACCTGAAGGCGTGATAAAATAAGATAAAAATGATGAAAAAAACGTTAAAAACCATATCGGTCCTGCTTTCATTCTGTCTTATCTTTTCTTTCTTTTCCTTCTTCCCTTCCGATAACGGTGTCGGCGCCGCAAGAATAACCGAGGCTGACATACAGGCGTTGAAGGACAAGATCGCAAACAACAAAAAGAAGATAAACGAATACAGCACCTCCTCCACCTCCTACGACGGAGACATAGAGGAAGCTCTCGCGGCCAAGGAAAAGCTCGACCAGCAGGTAGCATACACCGAGGCGGCTATCGCGCAGACCGAGGAACTTATCGCCGATTACGAGGCGCTCATACACGAAAAAACCGAGATCGCCATCCTCCGCGAGGCCGACGTCGAATCGAAATACGACGCTTTCGGTCAGTTCCTCCGCGCTTCGTACGAGAACGGCAAGCAGTCCTATCTCGAACTGCTTTTAAGCTCTGAAAATCTCATAGACTTTCTGACGAGAGCCGATAACCTCGGCTCGATGCTCGATTATCAGAAGTCGATAATCGAAGGCATCGACGACGAGATAGTTGAGCTCAACCGTCTCAAGGCCGACCTTGAAATCAAAAAGATCGAGCTCGAGGCGACGAAGGAATCTCAGAAAGAAATCGAAAAAGAGCTTGAAACACAGCTCAAAAATCAGGAAAAAGTCCTGAAAAAGCTCGAGGCAGACAAAGATGCGGCTCTCCGCCAGCTCCAAAAAGCGAACAGCGCACAGAGCGACCTCGACGCACAGCTTTCCAAAATGCTCAAGCAGTGCGAAAAACAGCTTGAGGAAGACTCCAAGCAGGCGCTTCTCTGGCCCGTTCCGTCAAACGTTTCCAAAAACCGTATAGTCACATCCCCCTACGGCTGGCGTGACCTCTACGGGACGAGGGACTATCACCTCGGAATAGATATCGGTGCGGGAAAAGGCACGAGCATTTACGCTTCGCTGACCGGAACGGTCATCACCGCCAAGTACCATTACAGCTACGGCAACTACATCGTCGTCTCCAACGGTGCTTACACCTGCCTCTACGCTCACTGCTCGTCTATGAACGTCAAGGCCGGCGACAAGGTCACGAGAGGACAGGTCATCGGCAAAGTCGGCTGTACCGGTAACGCTTACGGCTACCACCTCCATTTTGAGGTGTGGAAGGGCAAGGATTCCTCCGGAAGAATGAATCCTCTCACCAAGGGAATACTCACCATCGAGTACAACGGCAAGTGGGTGGATCCCGTCACCACCAAGGGCGTGCTTACGATCTGGAAGTGATACCGATATGAAAAAAATACCTCTTTTTCTCGCGATCCTGCTGATAACCGCGGCGATCGTGATAACCTTCTGCGCGACTTACGTCACCGTTACCGAGAAGCATAACGCCGCGCTCAACGAAATAATATCATCCTACGGCTTCTTTGACAAGCTCCGCAGCGTCGATGCCACCGTCCGTCAGAACTACAACGGCGAGATCGACGAAGAAGAGCTCCAGAGAGGACTGATCAACGGGTATTTAAGCGGTCTCGGCGACAAATACTACGCCTATATGACCGCAGACGAGTACAACACCTATATGAATGAAGAAAACGGAAACTCCGTAGGAATCGGCATCACCGTCATTTACGACAATGAGAGCGGAAACCTCGAGGTCATCTCCGTTATCGAGAACAGCCCGGCAATGAATGCGGGACTTGAGCCCGGCGACGTGATCACCGGAGTGGACGGCGAGGATATCGCTCCGCTCGGCTATTACGGAGCGGTCGCCAAGGTCAAGGGCGAGATCGGCTCCACCGTCGATATCACCTTCCGCCGCGGGAACGACGTCAGGACCGTGAAGTGTACGCGCGGTGAGATCGCCACCGAAAGCATCTCCTACCACGTATATTCCGCCGATCCCACGGTCGGAGTGATAAGGATCTCCGAGTTCAATTCCACCACGCCCGCGCAGTTCAAAAAAGCAGCCGAGATGCTGCTTGTCAAGGGCTGTACCGACTTCATATTCGATTTAAGAAACAACGGCGGCGGCGAGCTGAACAGTATCGTCTCCACCCTCGACTACATCCTTCCGGAAGGCCCGATAGTCCACATTTTCTTCGCCGATGAGCGCGAACAGCATCCGACCTCGGACGCCGCTCACCTCCAGGGCAGATTTGCGGTGCTCGTAAACGAAAACACCGCCTCTGCCGCCGAGCTTTTCGCATCGGCGATCAAGGACTACGCCGCAAAGGGTATGATCAAAGCAAAGCTCGTCGGCACCGTTACTTACGGTAAAGGCGTCCTTCAGAGCTTCTATATC
>JAGHTD010000313.1 GCA_018065475.1 Candidatus Colimorpha enterica | reverse complement strand
CTCGAGGAGCTCGAACGTCTGCTTGAAACGGCAGGCGGTCACGCCTGCATAAGAATGGTGCAGAGAAAAGAGGCACCGGAGGCGGCTACGTATCTCGGCAGCGGAAAGCTCAAAGAGCTGAGAGAGCTCTGCGAGAACAACGAGATCACCCTCGTCGTTGCTGACACCGACCTTTCGCCGTCACAGATATACAATATGGAAGAGGCGCTCGGGTGCAGTGACCCCGGCGTTTCTCTGCGTGTCATCGACCGCAGTATGCTCATCCTCGACATCTTCGCCCTTCACGCGCAGACGCAGAGGGTAAGCTCCAGGGCGAGATCGCACAGCTCAAATACGCTGCGCCCCGCATGACCGGAAAGGGCAAGGACCTTTCGCGCCAGGGAGGCGGTATCGGTTCAAGAGGCCCCGGAGAAAGCAAGCTCGAAAGCGACAGACGAATACTGAAAAAGAGGATCCAGTCCCTCGAAAACGAGCTTGAAAACGTCGAAAAGCGCCGTGCCGTACAGAGAAAGGCGCGTGACAGCTCGGGTATCTGCAAGGCGGCTATCGTCGGCTACACCAACGCCGGAAGGTCCACCCTGCTCAACCGTCTCACCGACGCGGGGATCCTCGCCGAGGACAAGCTGTTTGCGACGCTCGATCCAACTACGAGACGCTTCACCCTGCCCGACGGGAACGAAATGCTCCTCGTCGATACGGTCGGCTTCATCCGCAACCTCCCCCACCACCTTATTAAATCATTCCGCTCGACGCTTGACGAAGCGGTCTATTCCGATATAATCATAATCATGGCTGACGCTTCCGATCCCGAATGCGGAGCTCAGCTCTCGGTCACGAGTAACCTTCTCACCGAGCTCCGAGCCGACGGCAAGCCCACCCTCAGCGTATTCAACAAGTGCGACAGAGACGGCGACGTCCTGCCTCCCGTGCCGGAAGGCATCCCGGCCGAAAACATCTTCTACGTTTCCGCGAAAACCGGAGAAGGCGTTGACGGCTTCGTCGAAGGCCTTTCGCGTCTCGTCGGCGAAAGGATGTCGAGGCAGGTCTTTCTCATCCCGTTTGACAGGCAGGACGTCGTTTCGGCACTTCACAGAAACGCAAACGTTGAAAGCACCGACTACACGCAGGACGGCATAGAGATCACTGCGATTTGCGACGCGGCGACGAAGGGAAAATACAGACAATGGCTGAAGAACTGATCACCCTCGGCAAGCCAGGAACGGGAGAACTGACCGAAAAGAAATCGGTCTTCATCGCCGACGCTTCACCGATCGAAAACGAGGAAGAAGCCGTCGCCTTCATCGCCTCGGTGAGGAAAAAATATTCCGACTGCCGCCACTGCGCCTACGCCTATATGCTCTCCGGCAAGGGTATCATGAGATATTCCGACGACGGCGAGCCGCAGGGTACGGCAGGGCTTCCCATTCTCGATATAATCAGGAAAGGCGGATTTGACAACGCCGTCATCACCGTCATAAGATATTTCGGCGGCATCCTTCTCGGCACGGGCGGGCTCGTCCGCGCCTATTCATCCGCGGCGGCTCTCGCCGTAAAGGACGCGGGGATAGTAATTTACAGAGAACATACCCTCTTCTCCGTCACGGTCACCTATCAGGACTACGCAAAGCTGACGAGATTTTTTGAGGGCAAGAAAATACTGTCAAGCAGGTTCGATTCGTCGGTCGTGCTTGAGATCGCGGTGCTGAATGCCGACGCGGAGGCGTTTTTTTAAGCAGTCTCACCGAGCTTACCTCGGCACGTGCGGCCGTCGAAAACGTCGGAAAACAGCTCATAAAAGACGACTTGGGCTGATCAAATATTAACTTATTGTGAACAAAAGAGGTATTCTGCTCTTTTGTGCGTATATTATATTTGGAGCAGGAGGCAATTATGGATATCGTAAATCACATGTATGAGATCGAGCGTTTGACGCTTTCCCCCTACGCATTTCTTACCGAAAACACGAGAGGCAGGGATTATCCTATTTCTCCCGACGGTCTCAGAGGGGAGTTTCAGCGCGACAGAGACAGGATCCTTCACAGCAAATCCTTCCGCCGCCTTATGCACAAGACGCAGGTCTTCCTTTCCCCGGAGCACGACCATTACCGCACCCGTCTCACCCACACTCTTGAGGTCAATCAGATCGCAAACACGATGGCAAAGGCACTGCGGCTCAACACCGACCTCTGCGAGGCGATAGCCCTCGGTCACGATCTCGGTCACACCCCCTTCGGCCACGCCGGAGAGAGGGTCCTCCGCCGCTGCTTCGACCCGTCGTTCAGCCATTACGATCAGAGCATAAGAGTTGTGGAAAAGCTCGAAAAGCTCAATCTCACCTGGGAGGTCAGGGACGGGATACAGCACCACACAACGGGCGGCGCATCAACGCTTGAAGGTCAGCTCATCCTCATCGCCGACCACATCGCCTTCATAAACCACGACATCGACGACGCCATCCGCGCCGGGATCATAAAGCAGGACGAAATACCGAAGCCGCTTCTCGACGGTCTCGGCGACACGCACGGAAAAAGGATACAGACCATGGTCAGCTCCGTCATAAACGAGAGCTTCGACAAGCCCTTCGTCCGCATGGACGAGGAGACGCAGTATCTCACCGACAGAATGCAGGAGTTCCTTTTCGCCAACGTCTATCTCGGCTCGGCGGCAAAGACCGAGGAGAGCAAGGCGGAAAATATGCTCGAAACGCTCTTCCGCCATTTTGAGGACCACCCGGAGCTTCTTCCCGACGAGTATTTCGAGAGAGTCGGCGAGGAAGGCGTCGCAAGGACAGTCTGCGACTACATTTCCGGAATGACCGACAGATACGCCGTAAATCAGTTCAACAAGCTCTTCATCCCCGAATCCTGGAAGGGATAAGAGCATCCGCAAAAACACAGTTTTTATACGGCGGCGATAAGCGCAATCATCCGCTTGAAACGCCATAAGCATTTCAAACCCGCCAGTCAACACATATCAGATTAAATCGTTTTTCGGGTGGCTCTGCCGACCGAAAAACACCTTCAAAACGAGCGAAGCGAGTTCTTGCGCCGAGGGGAGCCGCAAAAACACAGTTTTTGTACGGCGGCGATAAGCGCAAGCATCCGTTTGAAATGCCATAAGCATTTCAAACGATTAAAAAGAAAGGAGGACGCGCAATGATACCGAAACAGATAATCGAAGAAATCAAATACCGAAATGATATTCACATGGTAATATCCGAGCGCGTCACCCTCAAAAAGGCGGGCTCGGTCTATCTCGGGCTCTGCCCTTTCCACAGCGAAAAAACGCCGTCCTTCACCGTCTTCCCGAAGACGGCGTCCTATTTCTGCTTCGGCTGTCAGGCGGGCGGCGATGTCATTTCCTTCACGATGGCGACCGAGAACCTCACCTACGTAGAGGCGCTGAAAAGTCTTGCCGACCGCAGCGGTATCGTCATCCCCGAGGACGAAAAGGAAAAGTACGTCAGCTCCGGTCCGTCAAAAGACAGGATACTGTCGCTCAATAAAGACGCGGCGAGGTTCTTCGTCGCAGAGCTGAAAAAGAGCCGCGAGGCGCAGGAATACGTAAAAAGCCGCAATCTTTCGCCCTCTCTCATCACCCATTTCGGGATCGGCTACGCTCCCAACAGTTTTTACGCCCTGACCGATCATCTGAAAAGCAAGGGCTACTCTTACGAAGGAATGGAAGCGGCGTTCCTCTCCAAAAAGAGCGAAAGATCGGACAAATATTTTGACCTTTTCAGAAACAGGATAATCTTCCCCGTAATCGACACGACGGGCAACGTCATCGCCTTCGGCGGCAGAAACATCACAAACGAGAAGCCGAAATACATCAACACCTCCGACACCCCGGTGTTCAGCAAGAGGCGCAACGTCTTCGCCCTCAACTTCGCAAAGGCGCACTGCGCAGAGAAGCGCATCCTCTGCGAGGGATATATGGACGGCGTTTCGCTCCACGGCGCGGGCTTCCCCAACTCGATAGCCACCTGCGGAACGGCGATCACCCCCGACCAGGCGCGGCTGATGGGAAGATATACGAAGACGGTCATCATCTCCTACGATTCCGACGAGGCGGGGCAGAACGCCGCCGAAAAGGCGTTCAACGTCCTCGGCGAAGCCGGAGTCGAGGCAAAGCTCCTCAATATGCACGGAGCGAAGGACCCCGACGAATACATAAAGAAGTTCGGTGCCCTCTCTTTCCGCAATCTGATCGACGGCTCAAGCTCCTATTTCGACTTCCGTCTTGACGACGCGCTGTCAAAATACGACGTTTCGACGCCCGACGGCAAGATGAAGGCGTCAAGCGCGATCCTGCAGACCATAATTAAGGTCCAGAGCGAGGTCGAGCGCGAGATCTACATCAACCGGGCGGCGGAAAAGATCGGCATAAACGCCGACGGGCTGAAATACGACGTCAAGCGTGCAGTCGGCAAAGCGGCAAACGCCGCAAAGCGTGAGGAGACGGAGCAGATCATCCGTCAGACCGAGGGTTACGGCGACAGGATAAA
>JAGHTD010000231.1 GCA_018065475.1 Candidatus Colimorpha enterica | reverse complement strand
TCGGGAAGCAACGGCACGTCAAACCTTTCGCTCCTCAATTTCTCCGACAAAACGCTTTACAACTTCCTCAAATCCCTTACGGGAATGAACAAAAAGGCGACCGCCCTCGTCTTCGGCGCGGTTTTCGTCATCGCGATAATCGGTATAATGTACTGGTTCTTCGGAACCGAGATCGGATGCGCGATCAGAGCGACGGGAAATAACGAAAAAATGTGCCGCGCGCAGGGAATCAATACCGACAATATGAAGATCCTCGGCCTCGCCCTCGCAAACGGCCTCATCGCCGTTTCCGGCGCGCTTAACTGCCAGTACAACAACTCTGCCGACGCGCAGATGGGTGTCGGCTCGATAGTCATCGGCCTTGCCTCGATCATCATCGGCGAGGCGATCTTCGGCAGGATCAACCACTTCTTCTTCCGCCTCCTCGGCGTTGCCGTCGGTGCGGTCATTTACAGGATAGTTTACGCCTTCATCTTCAACTACAACCGTCTCAACAACATTATCTGGTCCTCCGACGTCAAGCTTATGACGGCGATCGTCGTCATCGTCGCTCTCGTCATCATCTCGTCGAAGGGTAAAAAGGTCAAAAAGCAGAAAAATCAGACAGCGGAGGGCGAGAAAAATGGCTGACAGAAAAGTAATGCTCTCGATAACCGACGCGACAAAGACCTTCAACCCCGGCACCGTCAACAGCAAGGTCGCCCTCGACGGGCTTGACCTCACCATTTACGACGGCGATTTCGTAACCGTTATCGGCGGTAACGGAGCCGGTAAAAGTACGCTCATGAACGCTCTGACAGGCGTCTTCCCGCTTGACTGCGGAAAGATCGTACTCGACGGTATCGACGTGACCAAGCTCCCCGAATACAAGAGGGCTAAATATTTCGGCAGGGTGTTCCAGGACCCGATGATGGGTACCGCCCCCGATATGGAGATCGTCGAAAACCTCGCTCTCGCTTACAGAAGAGACAAACGTCACGGCCTTAAATGGGAGGTCACAAAGCAGGAGCAGGAGACGTATAAGGTTCAGCTTGCGCGTCTCGGGCTCGGGCTTGAAGAAAGAATGACCGCAAAGGTCGGACTTCTCTCGGGCGGTCAGAGGCAGGCGCTGACGCTGCTCATGGCGTCGCTCGTCAAGCCGAAAATGCTCCTTCTCGACGAGCATACGGCGGCTCTTGACCCCAAGACGGCGGCAAAGGTGCTTTCGATCACCGACGAGATCGTCGAGGAAGGCAAGCTCACCACCCTCATGGTCACTCACAATATGAAGGACGCTATCTCGCACGGAAACCGCCTCATAATGATGAAGGACGGCAGGATCATCCTCGACATTTCGGGCGAGGATAAGAAAAAGCTCACCGTCGAGACGCTTCTCGACGCCTTCAACAAGGTCAGCGGCGAGGAGTTCTCCTCCGACAGAGCCCTGCTGGGGTAAAATGAATACAAACGCGCCGACGCGGTGTCATTGAGACGCCCGTCGGCGTTTTTGCTTTATGCGGGGATCGCCGTCGAACTGCGTGCCGTAATTCCGTAGAGGACAAGGCGTAAGTTATGCGCTTAGCCGACGTTCCGCTCTGTGAGATTTGAAAAACATAATGGCTGCTGTCGTAGGGGAGCGCCTTGGTGCTCCCGCTTCGTCGGCGCGGAACTTACTCCACGGTGAGGCACTAACTTAAAGCAAGCACCGACTGTCTAGCTCCCTCCGGGAGGGGGCTCCGCGGAGCGGTGGAGGAGCCCGCGGCATAAGAAAGTAAGTATCAGAATGAATAGAAACGATACTAAACCGTTAGTTTTTCTTCCATCGGTGAAGATTTACAAGCAATAAACCGATCGCCGGGCTCCTTCCACCGCAAGCGGTTCCCCTCCCTCCCGAGGGAGGTTGACAGTGTGTCTGTTCCTCAAGGTTAGTGCGAACCCGGATGGAGATGGACGGAGCCGTATCTTTTACATTCTATTTGATGATATCAATAATCGTCAGTTTGCAAGCGGGAGGAGCAAGCCCCTCCCCTACCGTTAAACGTGCCGTAGGCACACATCACAGCGCTGTAAGCGCGTATCACTGCGTCGAAGACGCTCATCGCTGCGCTTGCGCTCATCACGCCGTATGCCGTTTGCCCTCTCATACGATGTAGCCGGATAATATTTGTATATTACGTTAAGCGGGGTGTCGAAGGCGCCACCCCCTACCGAAACGACTTTCCGACAGCCGTTCCTTCTTTGTCGAAGCAATTGAAAGCTTTTTGCCTCCTTTCCATAAAGAAAGTGAGACAAAAATGAGACAAAAATGAGATGACGGATTTTGCGCGGGCGGGTATAATATTCCCGAAAGGAGGGATATTATGGACGACGAGGAAAGAATAAACGAAGAGCTCCGCAAGATCGCTTTCGACGGCGAAGAAAAGACGGCGGACAGACTGCACGCGATGAAGTCGCTGAAAGACAACATCGACAAAAAGGCGATCTCGGACAGGTACGGCAGGTTCGACCGCGCGATAAAAATGCTCGAAGAAGCGATCGAATTGGCAAAATCCGAGAAAATCGACGGAAAAAACGTTGACTTTTGACGGGTTGTAAACTATAATATAGTTGAAACGGTATCGGACGTTCCGCGGTCTGCCCCTATCGGGGGGACCGTGGGAATGCGGTACCGACAGGGAACGGAGATCGGAATGGACGACGAAAGATTCATGCTCGAAGCGATAGAGGAAGCCAAAGAAGCGGCAAAGATCGGCGAAGCGCCGATAGGGGCCGTCATCGTCAGGAACGGCGAGATAGTCGGACGGGGGCACAACCGCCGCGAAACGGGGAAGAACGCCCTGTATCACGCCGAGATCACGGCGATAGATTCCGCCTGCCGCGCCCTCGGCGGCTGGCGCCTGCCCGGATGCACGATGTACGTGACGCTTGAACCCTGCCCGATGTGTGCGGGCGCGATAATCAATTCGAGGATAGAACGGGTGGTCTTCGGCGCGTACGACGCCAAGGCGGGCTCGGTCGGATCGGTCGTAAATCTCTTTGATCTCCCCTACAACCACAAGCCGGAGCTTCTCGGCGGAGTGATGGAAAAGGAGTGCGCCTCACTCCTTTCCGACTTCTTTTCGGAGCTGAGAAAAAAGAAAAATGAACATAAAACTGAATAATCTTTCATTTTGAAATGCGTGCGAGCCGAAAAATGAAAGAAAATAAGATTTTTTGAAAGAAATTTGCAAAAAGCCCTTGACATTTATTCAAAACAGTGATATAATTTCACCATAGTTTTTTACGGAGGAACGCAGTATGTTCTCATTTGCATTCAATAGCGGCAGTAAGTCATCGTCGATGACCGCTTTTGCCTGCGCCTCCGCCGCTCTCTGCCTTATTTCGGGTATCGTGATTTCGATGCCCGTTTTTCTTATTATTTCCGTGGCAGTCATAATTATTCGACTTATTACCAAAACTGAATACGGTAAGCAACAGTATATGGCGGTATAAAGCTATAACAGACGAAAAATTACGGTGTTGCTTACGCGCACCGTTTTAATTTTTATAAAAAAGAAAAAATTTTTATAAAGGAGAACAAAACTCATGAAAAAATTTGTAAAGTTCGTGTCGGCCGCAATGGCAGTCGCACTCGCAGTCGTTTGCTTTGCAAGCTGCTCGTCCAACCAGGTCTTCAAGAAAGACACCTGGAACATCGGTTGTACAGGCCCTCTCACCGGTGACGCCGCATCCTACGGCATCTCCGTTCAGAAGGGCGCAACGATCGCCATCGAAGAGATCAACGCCGCAGGCGGTCTCAACGGTTACCTCTTCGCCTTCGATATGAAGGACGACAAGGCAGAAGCAGCTGACGCAGCTACCGGCTACGACACACTGTTTGAAGCAGGAATGCAGGTTTCCCTCGGTTCCGTTACATCCGGATCCTGCAAGTCCTTCGCCGCTAAGGCAGCTCAGGACAACGTCTTCTTCATCACTCCTTCCGCATCCGAGGAAGCAGTCATCCAGTACGGCGACAACGCATTCCGCGTTTGCTTCGGTGACCCCGACCAGGGTACTCTCGCGGCTGACCAGATCAAGGCAGACGGCTACACCAACGTAGGCGTTATCTACGAGACCAGCTCCTCCTACTCCGCAGGCGTTTTCGACGCTTTCAAGGCAGAAGCAGAAAAGATCGGTCTTGAGTACAAGCTCGCAACCTTCGACGGCGAGAACAACAAGGACTTCAGCTCTCAGGTTGAGACGCTCAAGGACTGTGATATCTTCTTTATGCCCTTCTACTACACTGAGGCATCTCTCGTAGCTAAGGCAGCGACCGCCAAGGGCGTAAACGCCGTTCTCTTCGGAGTTGACGGTTTCGACGGTATCGACGCAATGTTCACAAAGGACGACGTCATCAACAACAAGATCCTCTACATCACTCCCTTCGACGCTGAAAGCACCGATCCCACAGTCTCCAAGTTTGTCGCTGCTTACAAAGCAAAGTACAACGAGACTCCCGACCAGTTCGCAGCTGACGGCTACGACTCCGTCATGGCCATCTACAACGCTATGAAGAAGGCAGACGTCAAGGACGTCAACATCTCCGCTTCCGACCTCTGCAACCTCCTCAAGGCAGCCATCACCGCTTCCGATTTCAGCTACACCGGCGCAACCGGAACGATGACATGGGCAACCTCCGGCGCTTGCACGAAGGTTCCTCAGATCAAAGAGATGAAGAGATAATCTTCTGCTGATCAAAGATTTTTATGGCGTCCGGCGGATTTTTCCGTCGGGCGCCGCCTGTCGGTTAATGCCGTTTTCATCTGCCTGTGGTTGACACGGACGGGAGAAAATGGTATAATAACAGACGATCACTTTTACAATTGAAAGGACAATTTATGAGTACGATAATCGACGGCCTGAGTCTCGGCAGTATTTACGCGCTGATCGCTCTCGGCTACACGATGGTTTACGGCATCGCAAAGATGCTCAACTTCGCACACGGCGATATAATTATGATAGGAGCTTACGCCCTGTTCACTATGATGAACCTGACGGGGAGCCCCATTGTTGCCATTATCACGGCAATAGTGGTCTGCACCCTTCTCGGCATAGTGATCGAAAAGGTCGCATACAAGCCCCTCCGCGGAGCTTCGCCTCTTGCGGTCCTCATCACTGCGATAGGCGTTTCCTATCTGCTTCAGAGCGTTGCTCAGATAATATACGGCGCAAAGGCACGCCCTGTCACGCTTTTCTCACTCGGAACGGTCAAGTTCGGAGAAGTAACGCTCAGTCTTTCGGCTCTCGTCACGCTCATCGTCTGCGCAGTCATAATGGTCGGGCTCACTCTGTTTGTCAAGTGCACGAAGATCGGCCGTGCCATGGTGGCCGTTTCGGAGGATAAAGCGGCGGCTCAGCTCATGGGTGTCAACGTCAACAACATTATTTCGATAACCTTCGCAATCGGCTCCTGCCTCGCGGCTTTCGCGGCTGTGTTCTATCTGCTTCAGATCTCGGCAACGTCGCCTACGCTCGGCTCCATGCCCGGTATCAAGGCGTTCACAGCGGCGGTCATCGGCGGTATCGGCTCTATTCCCGGCGCAATGATCGGCGGAATCCTTCTCGGTCTCATCGAAAAGCTCTGCCAGAGTGTGACGGCGCTTTCGCCTTACACGACGGCGATAGAGTTCGGTATCCTCATCCTCATCCTGCTCGTCAAACCGACGGGTCTCCTCGGACGCAAGCGCAGAGAGAAGGTGTGATATGACTTATTTCGGATATGTAAAAAATGACTTCAAGTTCAAGCACATCGTCAATTACGTCATCGTAGGGGCGGCGCTCATCCTCTTTACGGTGCTTCAGCTCGTAGGAGCTATTCCCCGTTCCACCTCCTATCTGCTCACGCAGATCTCATACAGTATCATCCTTTCCGTATCGCTCAACCTCGTCGTCGGCTTCCTCGGCGAGCTTTCGCTCGGCCACGCGGGATTCATGTGCGCCGGCGCGTATATCGGCTGCTACTTCGGAGGCATACTCTCCGAATATATCGGTTCAAAGCTCCTTGTGCTTATTATTTCCATGCTTATCGGCGGTATCGTTGCCGCAGTCTTCGGATTGATCGTCGGGCTTCCCGCGCTCCGTCTTAAAGGCGACTATCTTGCGATCGTCACCCTCGCTTTCGGCGAGATCGTGCGCAACCTCTGCAAAAACGTCCCCTGGTTCGGCAAGTCGCTCGGCCTTTCGACAAAGACCTACGGCGTAAAGCTCTTCATCGTCGGCTTTGCGGTCATCCTCATAATGCTCATCCTGCTCCAGAACCTCATCCGTTCCAAGCACGGAAGGGCGATCACGGCGATCAGAGACAACGAGATCGCCGCAAGAGCGATGGGTATCAACGTCACCTATTACAAGCTGTTCGTCTTCGTTTTCTCCGCGTTTTTTGCGGGCGTCGCAGGCGTTCTTTACGGCAATTACGCCACCCCCGTGCTCTACTCCTTCTTCTCCTATAACTATTCGATAGAGATCCTCGTCATGGTTGTCCTCGGCGGAATGGGCAACATCACCGGCTCGATCATTTCGGCAACTCTCATCACGATCGCCAACTTCATCCTTACGACAAAGCTCTCGGGCGACCTCGCGGCTATAAAGAACCTCGTCTATGCGCTGATCCTTATGGTCGTCGTCATCTTCAACAACGCGCCTGCCCTCCAGTCATTCAAGGAAAAGTTCTCCTTTGCCGCTCTCAACGACAGGTTAATGGAGAAAAAGCGTGCAAAGAACCCCGAGAAGTTTGCGGCTGATATAAGAAACGACTCCGCACAGTGGAGCCGTATCCCGACAAAGATCTCCATGGATGAGATCCTTTCCACCGACGTCGTATCAAACGAAGGAATCAGAGATGAAGGCGACAAGCCTTCGGCAAAGTGAGGTCAGATATGTCATACATGCTTGAAACAAACAACCTCGGCATTTCCTTCGGAGGCCTCAAAGCCGTTCAGGACGTCAATCTGAAGATCGAAAAGAACTGCCTCTACGGTCTTATCGGCCCCAACGGAGCAGGCAAAACGACCCTCTTCAATATGCTGACGGGCGTATATAAGCCCACGACGGGCAGTTTCTCCCTCGACGGCGAGAACCTCACCGGCCTCAGCCAGGAGACGATCAACCACAAGGGCATTGCCCGCACGTTCCAGAACATCCGTCTTTTCAACAATATGAGCGTCATCAGAAACGTTCTTGTCGGCCTTCACAATCAGCCGGATTTCAAATGCAACCCCTTCGTTTCCATGATCCACGCCAAGAGGCATTATGAAAACGAAAGCAACATGAGAAACAGAGCGAAGGAGCTTCTCCGTATCTTCGACCTCGAAGAGGAGAGAAACAACCTCGCCTGCAACCTCCCTTACGGAAAGCAGAGAAAGCTCGAGATCGCGAGAGCGCTTGCGACCAATCCGAAGCTCCTGCTTCTCGACGAGCCTGCGGCAGGTATGAACCCGCAGGAGACCGCCGAGCTCATGGACACCATCCGATTCATCCGCGACGAGTTCGACCTCACCGTGCTTCTCATCGAGCACGATATGAGTCTCGTTTCGGGTATCTGCGACGAGATCACGGTGCTCAACTTCGGTACCGTCCTCGATCACGGCTCAACGCGTTCCGTCCTCGCAAATCCCGAGGTCATCAAGGCGTATCTCGGAGACTGAGGAGGATAACATGGCAATACTTGAAGTAAAAGATCTGAAAGTCAACTACGGACTTATCAAGGCGATAAAAGGCGTATCGTTTGAGGTCAACGAGGGCGAGATCGTCGCTCTCATCGGCGCAAACGGTGCGGGAAAAACGACAATTCTTCACGCGATAAGCGGCCTTATCCCCAAGCAGGCGGGGACCGTCACCTACTGCGGTCATGACATTACGTCAACCTCTGCTTTCAAGCTCATTCCTCAGGGTCTCGCCCAGGTTCCCGAAGGAAGACGCATTTTCCAGGAGCTGACGGTTTACGAGAACATTCAGCTCGGCTATTTCACCGGCAAGGACAAGAAGGATTACGACGAGCTCGTGGAAAAGGTCTATTCCTATTTCCCGATCCTCAAAGAGAGATCGAAGCAGATAGCGGGCACGCTCTCGGGCGGCGAACAGCAGATGCTGGCGATGAGCCGTGCGCTGATGTCAAAGCCGAAGGTGCTCCTGCTCGACGAGCCCTCGATGGGTCTGTCTCCCCTCTACGTCAATACGATATTCAGTATCATAGAGGAGATCAACAAGTCGGGCACGACGGTGCTTCTCAACGAGCAGAACGCGAGAAAAGCTCTCTCGATAGCTGACAGAGCTTACGTCCTCGAGATCGGTAAGATCACGATGACCGGCACAGGCGAGGAACTGCTCAACGACGAAAACGTCAAAAAGGCCTACCTCGGCGGCTGAAAACGGAATAATGAAAAAGCACTCATGCGAGTGCTTTTTTCTGTTTTAGAGGGTAAATCAGGACTGTCCCTCGCCTGTTTCCGCGAAGTGCGTGATCGTGAAGCATTCGCCCGCGACGTACGGGAACTCCTGCTTTCCCCACGGCTTATGCCACGTCAGACTGCCGCGAAGGCGTTTTTCCGGATCGTAAACTCCGTATTTCAGCTGTGAAACGGCGGGCTTCAGCCCCGTTCCGCACTCGAAGTTGAGGGAGCCGACGACGACGCAGCAGGACCCGCCCTCCATTCCGAAAAGCCGTCCTCTCGTCGTTGAGAGGATCACCGCGTTATGCTGTGCGACGACGTGATTCAACACCGAAACGTGCGAGCAATCGTGGAAGACGATCCCTTCCTCGCAATTATGAACGTAGAGGTAGTCGGCGACGACGTGCCCTCCTAACACAAATCCGTATCGGAAACCCTGAGAAGCCACGTTCCGCAGGACGTTGTCGTCGTTCTGATCTCCCGAAGTTATCAGCCCCGCCGTGTGGCAGGGGTTCGGCTGAAGCTCTTTGCCGAGGACGGTGTCGCCGACCTCCTCGTTGAGGCAGAACTGACAGTCGGTGACGTTTACCCTCGATACGTTCTGAAGGTTGACCGCCGTTTGGGTCGGATACATTTTTTCGCGGTCCACGGGTACTCTGAACTCGAGGTTTTTCAGCGAGACCTGTACGGCACTGAAACGCCCTTTGCAGGAATTGCCTTCCGGTGCCGCAAGTATCGACCACGGTCTTTCATTGCCGTCGTGTTCCTCCGGCGCTTCCCAATCGGAAAAGAGCAGGGTGTTGTCGATCTTCGGCGTTCCGAACCTTGTCGGCTCGAAGCTGTTCTTTGAGGCGTCGAGCGGCCGCACCTGATAGGAATGAAGAAGCCGGCAGGGCATTTCGCCTTCGAGCATAATATTGGCGTCACCGTCGGGAATGACGAGCTGAGCTCTGACGGGCTTTCCGTTATATGTTTCGACGGCGGGAGACGCCAGTCTGTACCCGCGAGGGGTATAGGGGAAGAGTATTTTGCCCCCTCCTCTCGCCGCGGTATGATCTATCGCCGCCTGTATAGCGGCGGTATCGTCGGTGATCCCGTCGCCTTTGGCGCCGAAATCAAATACGTTTATTCCGAAATAAGCCATTTTATCCCTTTCATGCGGAGCCCGCGCCTGCGGTCGGTCCGCTTATCAGCCCTTTTCGCCGATCGCTTTGAGAAGCGTTTTTGCCGACGGGCAGTCGCTCTTGAACTCGCCGAGCTTTATCTGCGCCTTCATCTTCGACGTGGGAACGACGCCCTCGTAGTTCTGAAGAGTGAAGACGGTCATATTTTCGATTTTGATGAGGGTGGATACGGACTGATTGGTGCTCTGACCGTTCGTTGTCACGTTCTCCGAAACGTCGCTTCTGTAAGTGAAGCCGTCATCGGTGATCCTCAGCGTGTACTGCTGTGTGTCAACGACGTCGGAGCCGTCAACGGCGTAGGAAGTCTCGGTAATGCTTGTCAGGGTGTCGGCAAAATAGCCGTCACCCTGCTTCTTTATGTCCGAAAACTCGTTCGTTATTCTGATCTTAACGGGAATGCCGTTTGAGGACGTCGAATACTGAATGACCGTTGAGAGAGCGTCAAAGTCCTTCTGATAGGAAGAAACGGTGCAGTCACCGAGGAGCGTGTGACGGAAAGAGACCGTGATGTTAAGCCCTCTGTCCTTGTCGAGCGTCGAAACGAATCCGGTCGCGCGTTTGTCGGATACGCTGCCTCCGAACTGTTCGGTAAACGTCTTCGACAATCTGTCGGCGAACATTTCGAGATAGCCCTCGCCGATCCCGACCGTGTTTTCGTCGAGAACGGTCAGCTGGTCGGGCGTTATGTCCTCCATCGGCTCCTCTTCGTCGTCACCGTTGCCAAATACCATGTCAAGAGGCATACCGAGGTCGTAGAAGATCGACGCCGAATAGTAGGGGGAGATCGGGTCCTTTGAAATGAGGGCGTAGCCGCTCTTGTCACCGTAAACGGTGTACTGATAGTCGCCGCTCGAGAAGGTGTAGGTGCAGAAAGTGCCGCCTTCACCGTCGCTGCGGACGACCTTGGCGACACCGCCGACGTTCTCAATGGATTTGAACGGCTCTTCGGCGTATCCGCTCCACTCGATGTCCGACAGCTTGTAATTTCCGAGGTATTTGCTCATATATTCGGTCGGCATATTCAGCTCGCTGTCGTCGTTGAGAAGGGAGAGAGCATAGTTTATAAGCTCCGTGTAGTCCTTCTCGGGCTCGGTCGTCTCCTCTGCCGTCGTTTCATCCGCCGTTGTGACGTCGGAGACGCCGGCGGTGGTGACGGTCGGGCCGGTCGTGTCTTCACCTGCCCGGGGAGTCTTTGCGCAGGAAGAAACCGCGATAACGGTCAGAACCGCAAGGACGAGAGAAGCGATTTTCATTCCGATACTTTTCATAATATACCTCACGAAAATGTTTTGTAATCATATTATACAGTAAACCGCCCGGTTTGTCAAGAAAAAAGAGGAGGGAAGCTGGTGCTTCCTTCCTCTTTTTCGTAATTACTTATAAAGCTCTTCGAGCTTCTTGAGATGCTCGTACTTCGCCTTTGCGTTTGCCTCGGCCTTTGCGAAGAGCTCTTCTGCTCTCTCGGGGAATGCCTGAGCAAGACGGCTGTAACGGTTCTCGGACTTGATGAACTCGATGTAATCGGTCGTGGGCTCCTTGGAGTCAACGGTCATCGGGTTCTTGCCCTCCGCCTTGAGTACGGGGTTGTATCTGAACATCTGCCAGTAGCCGGCATCGACTGCCTTCTTCATCTCGGACTGGCAGTTTGTCATGCCGCCCTTGATTCCGTGCATTTCGCAGGGAGCGTAGCCGATGACGAGCGAAGGACCGTTGTACGCTTCGGCTTCCTGAAGTGCCTTGAGCGTCTGGTTCATATCGGCGCCCATAGCGATCTGTGCTACGTAAACGTAACCGTAGGACATAGCGATCTCTGCAAGATTCTTCTTGCCTATCGCCTTACCCGCTGCTGCGAACTGAGCGACCTGACCGATGTTGGATGCCTTGGATGCCTGTCCGCCGGTGTTGGAGTAAACCTCGGTATCGAAGACCATAACGTTGATGTTTTCGCCGGAAGCGAGAACGTGGTCAAGGCCGCCGAAGCCGATGTCGTATGCCCAACCGTCGCCGCCGAAGATCCATACGGACTTCTTGGAGAGGTAGGACTTGTCGGCAAGGATCTTTTCTCTGATGGGCTGGCACTTCTCGCCGCAGCAGTTCTCGAGCATAGCGACGAGTGCCTTGGTAGCTGCCTCGTTCTTCTTGCCGTCGTTGAGAGTGTTGAGGTATTCGTCAACTACTGCGATCTTTGCTGTGATCTTTTCGGTCTTCTCGGCGTCGCCTGCTGCGTTTGCAAGGTTCTCTTCCATAAGGGCACGGAGTTCCTTGACGTAGCCGATGAGACGGAGACGGATAGTCTTCTGGCCGAGGTAGAGACCGAGACCGTGCTCTGCGTTGTCCTCGAAGAGGGAGTTGCCCCAAGCGGGACCGCGGCCGCTGTCACGGTTGACGGTGTAAGGAGTTGCGGGAGCGGAGCCACCCCAAATGGAGGAGCATCCGGTAGCGTTGGAGATATACATTCTCTCGCCGAAGAGCTGTGTGATGAGACGTGCGTAAGAGGTCTCTGCACATCCTGCGCAGGAGCCGGAGAACTCAAGCAGAGGCTGCTCGAACTGGCTGGAAACTACGTTGGTGACCGTTACGGTCTCGGGCTTCTTCGTGACCGATGCAACGCAGTAATCGAATGCTGCCTGCTGGTCGAGCTGAGACTCTCTTGCGACCATGGTGAGCGACTTGGTCGGGCAGACGCCGACGCAGACGCCGCATCCCATACAGTCGGCGGGAGATACCGCGAGAGTATAGACGTAGTTGGTCTTCGGAACGGGCTTGGGTGCCTTCTTGAGGGAAGCGGGAGCGTTTGCGACCTCTTCCTCGTTGAGGGCGTAAGGACGGATTGTAGCGTGCGGGCAGACGAATGCGCAGCGGTTGCACTTTGCGCAGGTCTCTGCGTTCCACTCGGGAACGGTGACTGCTACGCCGCGCTTCTCGTATGCGGAAGCACCCTGAGGATAAGTACCGTCAGCCATGTTCTCGAATGCGGAAACGGGGAGAGTATCGCCGAGCATCTTGGAGACGGGCTCAACGATGTTCTTGACGAACTTGACGACCTCGGGACGGCCCTCGATGACCTTTTCGTCGTTGGCGGTATCGACTGCGTTTGCCCAGTCGGCGGGAACGTCGTACTTGACGAGAGCGTCCTTGCCGGCGTCGATTGCCTTGTAGTTCATCTCAACGACAGCGTCCCCCTTCTTTGCGTAGGACTTCTTTGCCATATACTTCATGTAGTTTACGGCGTCCTCGGTGGGCATGATGTTGGCGAGAGCGAAGAACGCGGACTGAAGGATCGTGTTGGTTCTCTTGCCCATACCGATCTCGATAGCGAGGTCGATGGCGTTAATGGTGTAGAAGTTGACGTTGTTCTCTGCGATATACTTCTTTGCGTCAGCGGGGAGGTGGGAAGCGACTTCCTCAGCGTTCCACTGGCAGTTGAGAAGGAATGTTCCGCCGGGCTTGACGTCCTGGACGATCTTGTAGCCCTTTTCCATGTAGGACGGGTTGTGGCAAGCGACGAAGTCTGCCTTTGTGATGTAGTAGGTGGACTTGATCTTGCTGTCACCGAAGCGGAGGTGAGAAATGGTTATACCGCCGGTCTTCTTGGAGTCGTACTGGAAGTATGCCTGAATGTACTTCTCGGTGTGGTCACCGATGATCTTGATGGAGTTCTTGTTTGCACCGACAGTACCGTCGCCGCCGAGACCCCAGAACTTGCAGGAAATGGTTCCCTTGGCTGCGGTGTCGGGAGCGGGCTTCTCTTCGAGGGAGAGACCGGTGACGTCATCTACGATTCCGATAGTGAAGTTTGCCTTCGGAGCGTCGGAAAGGAGGTTTGCGTAAACCGCGAAGATGGACTGAGGAGGAGTATCCTTGGAGCCGAGACCGTAACGGCCGCCGACGACCTTTGCGTTGACACCCTTGGAAGCGAGAGCTGCCACTACGTCGAGGTAGAGGGGCTCGCCGAGGGAGCCGGGTTCCTTCGTTCTGTCAAGAACGGCGATCTTCTTTGCGGTTGCGGGGATAGCTTCAACGAGCTTGTCTGCGCAGAAATGACGGTAGAGGCGGACCTTTACGA
>JAGHTD010000233.1 GCA_018065475.1 Candidatus Colimorpha enterica | reverse complement strand
GGTCGAAGGTCAGAGTGTTGTGTCCCTCCGAAATGTGTCGGTAGCAGGAGCCGTAATCGGCGAGGTTGTAATTGTCGCCGCCGAGGTCGTCGAAGAACCTCTCGTTGTTGTATTCAAGGATGAAGGTTCCCATGTCGCTGTGACCGTGGGGGACGTTGTTCTTGCCGAAATGTATTCCGCAGAACATATCTTCCTTCTCCCATCCGGTGCGGAAGGTAGCGTTGGTCGCTTCAAGCGAGCCGTAGTCGCAGGGAACGGTGACCTCCTCGTAATTATCCTCCGGATAGAGCCAGAACATATCGTAGAGGGTATGTACGCCGCCCTTTATGACCTGATAACGGAAATATCCGATGTCGGGGCGTCCGAACTCGTGTCCGAGGAAGAGGAGCGGAGGTGTGAGTGTGTAGCTTACGCCCGCGTCGCCGAAGTTGAAGGACTCGAACTTATTGGAAGCGAGCATCAGCGGGAAGTAACCCGTCTTTTCAAGTCCGATCCAGTCGGTGAGATCGAGGTTTGTTCCGCAGGCGGTGGTGAGCGACGTCGAATACATCCCGAGATAGTCGGTCGCGTACTCCCAGTAGCCGAGCGACTCGACGTAGGAGCCGTCAAGCTCCAGATAAGCGTCGCGGATGAACTTGTAGTTGCTCTTGTAGGCGTAATACAGCACGTCCTCGCAGATCGTCGTGTCCACCTCGTCACAGATAGCGAGCGCGGCGATCGAAAGTCCGCCGTTGCAGACGAGCTTCCAGTTGTCACCGGGATCGTCCTGATACCACTTGTAGGTCCTCTGACGGAGCTTGTTCTTGAAATCGCCCATAGCCGGCTCGAAGCCGTACGCTATCATCTTTTCGCGGTAGGTCGCCTTTCTCTCCTCGCTGAGGTAGCCGTAAAGCCAGTCGTAGCCGAGGCCGAAGGCGCAGGACATCGTGCCTACGTCAAGGAAGTGATAGGGGTTCCAGTCGGGGAAAGCGGCGGCGGCGTCAAGCTCCTGCGCAGCTCTCTCCGCAAATATTTCCTGTCCCGTGAGGAGATAGACGAGTGCGCACCGTGCGACACAGTCCAGCACCTCGTTGCAGATATTGAGCAGTCTTATGCCGTCGTAAATGTTGTAAGAATGGACGGCACTCGTCAGATACCCGTTGGCGTCCTTCTTCATAGCCCGGTATTCCATATCGTAAACCGAACCCGTCCCGAGCTGTCCCTTCCAGAACTCGACTCTTTCGTCGTCGAATATGAGGCGGGGATGTCCCTTGTCGGGGTGCTGTTCTTTGACGAGCTCAACGAGCGTCTTTCCTACTGTTTCCATTTCGTAATCGACCTGTTTTTCTTCTTTTCTCGGTATGGTGGTTTCCTCCGAAGTCACGTCCGACGCTGTCGTCTGACCGCCGGTGCAGGATGTGTCACCACCCGACGCGGGCGTTTTTGCGCAGGATACCGCGGACGCAAGCAGGACTGCGGCAAGAAGCAGGGAAACGGTTTTTTTCATCTTCTGTCTCCTCGGTTTATAACGATAATTGCTAATACATAATATACTATAAAAATA
>JAGHTD010000195.1 GCA_018065475.1 Candidatus Colimorpha enterica | reverse complement strand
TAATCGTCAGTTTTCAGACGGGAGCACCAAGGCGCTCCCCTACGATCGAACGGTTAGGATTTGCTCCAAACAGAAGAAAAAACTTCACCGTTCGTCAACCTTCCTCCCGGAGGAAGGTCTTACGCTCATCTTCACCTCATGATTTGTGCATCTCCCGGAGGGAGGTTGACAAGCGAGTGCTTACATCAAAGCAAGCGATCCGCTCCGAAAGAAGCCGGACGGCGTTTTATCCCTTCATCTCCCTCACCGTCACGCTTTCCCCGTCGAAGGCGACGGAGAAAATCTCATTCCCTACGGCGAGGTTATCGACGGTGAAATAATCCCATTTCCCTTTGCAGAGCGGGTTGACGGTCAGTTTTCCGCCCGAAACCGAGATACCGCAGGCACCCGACAGCACGAGATCGCAGAACGAAGAATGGTTGTAATTCTCCCCTCTCCCGACCCCGGGGCGGCCGCGCTGAACGATCAGATCCCTTGCGAGCCACCTGCCCGTGAAGGGGTGCAGGTTCTCGTCTATCCAGTTCACCGTCCTGCCGTTTTCGGTCAGGTGCTGGCTCGACGCGTACTTTGAAAGCATATCCATGTAGTCGGACGGGGTCACGTGCGCGCTCTCCTTCTCCGCAAGAAGGGTGTAAACGGCGGTCAGCGTCTGGCTCGTCGCAAATGGCCATACCGGGCCGTCCCACATACATTCGTGATCGACTTTGAGGTTCATGAACTTCGGGTGGGACATATCGGCAACGGTTATACCGTATGGGGCGGAAAAATGCTTCCCGTCGGTGAGGCGGTCGAACGCCCTCTCCTGCTCTTCGCCGCAAAGCCCGGGATATATCCACGGGATGAAGCCGACCTCCTCCATGCAGTCACGGTCGGGGTCGCTGAGGCCGAGATCGGCGTCGGCGTTGCCGTCCTCCATGTGACGGCACTTGAAAAAGCCGTCCTTTTCGTCCCAAAGGAGGGCGTTTATCAGTTTTTTCAGCTCCTCCGCCTTGGCGGAATACCTCTTTTCGTCCCCGTCGCCGAGCATTGCGCAGAGGCGGGAAAGCCAGTAAGCGCCGCCGTACATATAGGAGTTCATTGTCAGACGGAGCCCCTGCCCGCTGACGGAATATTCCATTCCGTCACAGCCGTTTGAGGTGTAATAGAGCCCGTATCTGGTGATCTGATCCCTGTCTATGCGGTCGTAAAGCACTTTGAGCGAGGGGAGGATCTCCCGCCCGAAATCGGGGTCGGGGCTATCGACGCAGAGCTTTGCCGCCGAGGCGACGAGCGGGTTGTCGTAAAGGACGGTGTTGTCCACGGACGACGGGAGTAGCATATAGCGGATGTCGTCCCTGACGAGCTCCCTGTCCCTCAGCCATCTCGCCTCCGAAATGTGGTGGGCGACGGGGCAGGAAATGACGTTATGTCTCCCTGCCCAGGGAACGGGCGGCAGGAACTCGGTTATTACCCTCCCGTCGGGGGTGGTCTTTATATGTTTGCGGAAGGTCCAGAAACGGAAATAATAGGTCTCCTCGATCTCCTTGTCGGAGCAGGTGAAATGGGGGACGTTTTCCTCCATCCAGGCGGCTGCGTCCGCGTCGGGGATGTCGTTTATCACCGTTTCGGCGTGCTCCGACGCAAACTTTTCGGCGTATTTTCTGATCAGTTCGTTCATTTTTCTGCCTCGATTCTCGTTTGGGACTATTATATAATATTTTCGGGAAATAATCAAGGGGAAAAGGGGAATTGCGCCTGCGGCACGTGAAACGGTAGGGGAGGGCAGAGCACCTTCGGCGTGATGTGCGCTTACAGCGCGTGATGTATGCCTTCGGCATGTGATGTATGCTGACGCACTGTGATAAGCGCAGGCGCGTGCCTGCGGCACGATGAACGGTAGGGGAGTGCCTTGGTGCTCCCGCCCGATGATTGACGATTATTGCAAACTTCATTCAGAATGAGAGATGATCGCCGCTGTCCAGCCTCCCCGAGATGCGAAGCATCTCTTGTAAGGGGAGGTGGCATCCGAAGGATGACGGAAGGGTTGTTTCGGAAAATTGTTACATCCTTCAATAAACAACCCTTCCACCGCTTTGCGGTCCCCCTCCCCTTACACAGGGGAGGCTATACGTATCTGCTATGCTCGCCTTGGTCCCGCCGTGGAAGAACAAACGAATTTACGGAACTCTATTTAGAATGAATCAATAATCGTCAGTCATCAGGCGGGAGGACCAAGGCCGGCCCCTACCGGAAGCCGGATCATCTCCCGCAAAAAAAGCACCCATCGGGTGCTTTTTCATATTACCTATCAAACAAAATCCTCTCTCATCGGGGTAAAGGTATCGAGGAGGATACCTTTTTCGAGGCAGAGGGTGCCGTGGAGGACGCCGGGGAAAAAGGTGAGCGTATCGCCCTCGCAGACCGTGACCTTATCGCCATCGACCGTGAACTCGAACTTTCCCGACTTGACGTAGGTGTTCTGCGTGTGCGGGTGGGTGTGGGGCGAGCCGACGGAACCCTTTTCAAAGCTGACCTCGACGGTCATGATGTCCCCGTTATAGGCGAGGACACGGCGGGTGACGCCGCCGCCGAGATCCTTATAAGGCACGGAAGCGTTATAAACGACCTTGTAATTCATTTCCGCACCCATTTTCAGGCGTAAAGGATCGTTATGAGCGCCATGAGCATTTTGCGGTCGATGAAACCGTCGATCTGATAGGCGTTGGAGCCGCAGTAGTCACGGATCGTGTCGCCGTTGATCTCGCATATATAGCTGCCGCAGTAACGGCGGACCAGATTGCCGTTGAACTCGAGGATGTTGGGCCCGCAGTAGTCGCGGACTACGTCCCCGTTGATCTCATAGAGGTTGGGACCGCAGTAGCGGCGGACGGTGTTGCCGTTGACCTCGTAGAGGTTCGGCCCGCAGTAATCTCTGATTACGTTTCCGTTGATTTCAAGTATGTTGTTTCCGCAGTAACGTCTTACTGTTGCCATATTTTGTGTCCTTTCTGTCTGTAAAATGGGTTTTGGGGGTTAAATCGGGATTATTCGATGACGAAATCCTTGATCGCGGTGTAAATGTCCTTGTCGGATTCGCAGTAGAGCTCATCGAACTCCATTGCGTACATCATTCCGAGCACCGATTTGGCGTTGACGACCATTCCGTTGCCGTCGGTGACGACGATCCTCTCGGCACCGCTCGAAATGGTGATCTTGACGAAGTTCTGGATGTCCTTCATTGTGTCCAATCTGATTTTGACTTTCATGTTTTTTTCTCCTGTTTTTTTATTTCGGTCGCCCGATGATTATATTATAGCATATTTTTGCGGGTTTTGCAACCGGGAAAATCTATGCCGACGGAGTAACCCGCTTGTCCGGCTCCAACAGGGCACACACTAACTTTGAGGAACAGACGCACTGTCCACCTTCCTCCGGTTAGGCGCACTCACTATACGGCAAGGAGCCCGCTTGTCCAGCTCCCTACGGGTACGCACTAACTTTGAGGAAAAGACGCACTGTCCACCTTCCTCCGGACGAGGACAGAGATGAGCAAGCTCATCTCGCGGCGGCTGCGCCACCGAGGCGGAGCTCGCGGCATTAACGATTTAGTTTCGGAATATATAGAAACGGGACGAAATCGTTAGTTTGTCTTTCATCGGTGAAGATTATCTGACAATAAAGCATTCGCCGGGCTCCTTCCGTCACGGCAGAGCCGTGCCACGTTCTCGCCAGCGGCCACGGACGCTGAGCGCCTCTGGCAGCCCACCGGGCTGGCAATAACTCAAGCTCACTCGCAGCGAGACCCACCCGACGGAGGTTGACGAA
>JAGHTD010000294.1 GCA_018065475.1 Candidatus Colimorpha enterica | reverse complement strand
TGATTGACGATTATTGATAACTTCATTTAGAAAGTAAAATAAGCAGATCGACCAGCCTCCCCTGTGCAAGGGGAGGGGGACCGCGGAGCGGTGGAAGGGTTGTTTATTGAAGGATGTAACTTTTGCCCTAAACAACCTCTCAGTCTCGCTACGCTCGCCAGCTCCCGCTTACTAGAGATGCTTCGCATCTCGGGGAGCCTATTCCTTATCGTTTCTTTTATATTCTTTTTATTGCAATACGACAAATGATGTGCCGCGGGCTCCTCCACCGCTCCGCGGAGCCCCCTCCCGGAGGGAGCTGGACACGCGAGTGACACACCGTATAGCAAATACCCTCCCGGCGGGAGCCGGACTGCATCTGCACTCCCCTCAAAACCGCACAAAAACGTCCTGCCAAATTGTGCATAATGACGAAAAAGCAAAAAATGAAAAATCAACCGCATATTTATCTTGATAAATGCGATCATTTGTGATAAAATAAGAGTTACTATCTATAAGTGTGAAATTACACACAAAATTACCAGGAGGTAATATATGAAGAGATTATTTTGCCTGCTCCTTGCGGTCCTTATGATGGCCGCAGTGCTCGCATCCTGCTCACCCGCCGACGACGGAAATGACGAAAAGGAAGAAGACAGAGGTGCCATCATCCCCGTTTATCTTTCCGCTGACATTTCAAACTTCGATCCCGCGACGGCAAACCTTGACGACGCGTCAACAAAGATCTTCGGTCTCATTTACGAGGGCCTTTACAAGTATGACGAAAACGGCAAGGTCGTCAACGCTCAGGCGTCGAGCTTAAAGGTGCTTGACAATCCCGACAAGAACTACTACGCCATTGAGATCAACCTCAAGACGACGTATTGGAGCGACGGAACGCAGGTTCAGGCATCCGACTACATCTTTGCCTGGAAGCGTATCATCCAGCCCGGCTTCCGCGGCGAA
This sequence comes from Candidatus Colimorpha enterica, assembly GCA_018065475.1. GTDB lineage: Bacteria > Bacillota > Clostridia > Oscillospirales > CAG-272 > Colimorpha_A > Colimorpha_A enterica. The sequence continues at coordinate 2,225 of JAGHTD010000294.1, read as the reverse complement.
GCGGCATCCCTTCTCTTTGATATAAAGAACGCACGCGCCTGCAACAGCGGCGAGCTTTCAATCGACGATCTCGGCGTGACCGACTCCACGATCACCACTCTCCACATCGAGTTTGAGGGACCCACGGATTACGACAAGTTCTGCGAATACCTCGCTTCGCCCTACCTCGTTCCTCTCCGTGAGAACGTAATCTACAAGGTCGAGAAGGACTGGTCCACCAACCCCACGATCCTTGTCACAAACGGCCCGTTCTGCGTCCGTACCGCAACGTGGGACAGCGGCAAGCTCTCGAAGATGATCATCGAGCGTAATATGTATTATATGAGAAACGTCAAGAAGGACAAGCTCGACAAGTACGTCACACCCTTCCGTTTCTACATCGACTGCTCCGGTGACGCGGCAGCTGCCGAGGCACAGTTTGCGGCCGGCAACCTCGCATATATCAGCGAGTTCCCGCTGAGCAAGAGAGCCGAGTACGCTTCAAAGGCAGAGGTCGTTGACACCCTTTCGGTAATGTCCGTCCTCTTCAATACGACCAAGGCACCTCTCGACAAGGCAGAGAACCGTCTTGCTCTCTCCAAGGCGCTTGACCGTACCAAGATCGCAGAAATCCTCAACTTCGCAAAGCCCGCCGGCGGAATCATCGCCGACAAGGTATTTGAGAACGGTTATTCCAAAAACGCAAAGAGCTTCCGTGAAGTCGGCGGCAACCTCGTTGACGCAAAGGCGGCAAGCGGACTTCCCAAGGTAAGCGGCAGCATCACCCTTGCGGTAAGAGACACCGAGGCGGACAAGGCAGTCGGCGAATACATCGCTGAGACCTGGGGCGCTCTCGGACTCAAGGTCACCGTCAAGGAATACGGCTTCAAGAAGTATCAGGACGTCAACGAATACGACCTTATCCAGGACAAGTACATAGAGCTTTACGAGTCCGGCGAGTTTGACGCGATCCTCATCGATTACACGATGTTCTGCACCGACGCGTTTGCAAACCTTGCGTCCTTCGCAAAGGATTTCGCAGGCGGATTCATCGACATGACCGTTCCTTCCGACGATTACAGCAACGCACCTCACGTCTGCGGCTACGACAGCGAAGAGTATAACGCAAAGATCGAAGAAGCGTATGCGGAGAAGGATCCCGCAAAGCGTGCGGCTATCCTCCACGAGGCGGAAAAGATCCTCATGACCGATATGCCCATCGTTCCTCTCGTTCAGCTTCAGAACGCGTTCATCGCCGATACCTCCAACTTCAAGAACAAGGACAAGAAGTGCCTTAACTACTACGGTTTTGAGGCACTCTCCAAGGTCGAAGTCTCCGACAGAGAAAAGTACACCTTCGGTGAAGAAGAACAGAAATAATTAATAAAAAGACGAAAGCTGTTGACGGTCTCCGTCAACAGCTTTTGCAACTGAGGATAAAATTATGCAGGCTCAGCTCACAGACATAAACGATATTAAGATCTTCATACTCTATCTGATGAAGAACGTCGGCTATCCGCTCGACTTCGCCTCGATAAACGACATCGTGGTGCAGGACGGGTTTGTCAGCCAGTTCGATTTCACCGAGTATTTTGCCCAGCTTCTCGAGACGGGGAACATATCGGAGACGACCGACGAGGAAAAGGGCGTGCTTTATCAGATCACAGAGCAGGGAAGCAACGTCGCCGAAACGCTTGAAAGCAACCTCATCACGATGATCCGCGAGAAGAGCCTGAAGAGCGCCATCCGTCTGCTTTCATTCAAGGAGAGGGACGCCAAGCTGAAGTTCGATTTCGAGATACTGCCTAACGAGCGCTTCCGCGTTCATCTGACGATCACCGAGAAGGGCGAGCCGGTCATGGAGACCTCGATAATGCTCGAAAGCAAGTATCAGCTTGAGAAGATACGCGCCAACTTCTACGACCGTCCGGAGTCTATCTACCGCGGAATGCTTTCCGTCCTCACGGGTGAAATCAGCTATCTCATCGACGGATAATGAATACGCTTTTGTATAATTTCACGGTATAGGAAATATAATAATAAAATATCGTAAAAGGTATTGACTTATATTTTAAGTAGTGGTATAATTTATACGGTCGAGATTTTAGCTCGGCAAATAAATTAAGAAAGAAAGGGTTTTTAGAAATGAAAAAACTCAATAAGAAGGGCTTTACTATCATCGAGCTCGTAATCGTCATTGCTGTCATCGCTATCCTTGCAGCAGTTCTCATCCCCACATTCTCCAG
>JAGHTD010000019.1 GCA_018065475.1 Candidatus Colimorpha enterica | reverse complement strand
CCGTCATATTGTTCGTTTTGAGTAATTTTTCAAGAACGGCGTAATCCATTTCGCAGCTCCTTTTGTTGAAAGTTCCGATATTTCGCATTTCATAAATAATGTGTTGACAATATTTCGGAAATGCGTTATAATGTTAGCCGACAAGGATATTATAAGCCACCCGATCCCGTTTGTCAACAGAAACCTGCAAATTTTTACGAAAAAGAAAGGAAACGCTCATGTTGAACCCGTTGAAAAACCCTGCCGATTCTTCGGCAACTCTTCTGAATCTCCCCTGTTTTACGGGAATTCAGCATTTCGGATATACGAAATTTCCGTATTCCGCGAAGGAGGGATGCTCATGCCGTTGAGCGCCTCCAAAAAATACTTCAAGCGCATCCCGCCGACCGAGCTTTGCGACGATCCGATTCTTTTGTGCGAGGTTCGGGTTTTTCTTGAAAGCTACAAGACCGCAAGCCGGATGCTGCGTCTTGTCTGCGATGACGAGCGAAGCTCCGCCGCCGACCGGGAGGCGGGCATCATCTACTACGGCACGGTGGGCGGAGACCGCGACTACTGGCTCACCCGCCTGCGCGCGGTGCGTGACTTTATCGACTCGCTCGAAAACCGCCCCTCGAAGATGCTTCTTTATTATCACTACGTTCGCGGGCTGACGGTCGAGCGCACGGCGGAGGAATTGGACATCTCCCGCCGCAACGCCTACCGGCTCAAAAAGAAAGCGCTGGGGCTTGCCGCCGCAGCGTATCCCGCGTGGCTCGAAGCGCACACGACGCCCGCCGAATCCACAACCTGATCCACGCAAAAAGCCCCCTCCCTTGCGGGAGGGGGCTCTTTGTTATTCTGAGTTTACGCGAGATTCAGAACGAATCACGCAACGCCTCCGGTTGTACCCAACTCGATCGTGAACTCATAGTCCAGATCGCCAACCGTAAACGTGAGAGTGTAAACCGATCCATCGTCATACGTGGATACTGCCGTCGCATGGTCAACGCTTGCGGACATCGTGTCGCCCACATTGATCGCACCGGGCAGACCGCTCAACAAATCTTCAAAAGCGGTGACAACTGCCTCGTTGATCAGTGCGCGGGTGCCGGCGGACTCATACGCATACCCGTATTTGATCTCAACATCAAGCGCACAGTCGAACGTGCGATTGGCCGTATCGATGTTGTAATCGGCGTGGTAGAAGCGGAAATCGCTTAGTTCGTCGGACACGTTGTAATCATAGCCCATATTTACACAATAGGTGTTAATGTAGTTCTTAACTACCAAGGGGTTGAACGTGAAGAGAATCTTGATATCATTGCCGTTGATCTTGAAGGTCAGGGTAAAGTCGTTCAGAGATGCCACTGCCGCTTCAAGACCCTCAGTAGCCTCCAGATCCACGACCGTCATATCCGCGTAAGCGAGCTTCGCTCCCGTCAGACCGTTTTTGATCTTGTTGATCACAGCCTTTGCGTTGGTCAGGCGAGTTGCTGCCGTGGTGCCTTCCCAGCCGACAACGATCGTGTCCGGAGCTTCTGCGTCGATCTTGACGTTGTCATCCGAGCCGAAGTTATTTTGGATCACACTTGCGAGCTTACCGAGGATGGTGTCAGCATAGATCCTGACGGTGAAGGTCGTTTCGTTGACCTTGAAGCCGAACTCGTAGTAACCGTCTGACGTCATAGCGCCAGCTACGTTGCCTTCAACCCAGGTGGATTCGCTTCCAGCGTCGGCGATGTCGTAACCGTAGGTTGCGAAGTTCGTCGTCAGGTTTGCATAGAAGGTGACTGCGTTAGCAGCGCACTCCGCATTGTCGTAGCCGCCGATCCAAAGCTTTCCGGCATTGATCTCCGTCTTCTCAGCGCCGGTGGTTTCGGCAGCCGTGATCTGGAGAACCTTATCGACCATCTGAGCGTCGGTCAGATCAATCTCAAA
>JAGHTD010000304.1 GCA_018065475.1 Candidatus Colimorpha enterica | reverse complement strand
CCGGCCAGCACTACTGCAAGCCCGGGAGTCAGCCCCTTTTCGGCTATCTCGTTCTTGATTTCCTCTCTTATCTGCTGAGAGATCGCTTTTCCGTCAATTATCTTCATCTTTCCCGTCCTCCGCGTGGAGCTGTCTTATATCGAAGCCCTCTTCTGCGTTTTCGGTCTCCTCTCCCTTTTCTGCGGTCTCGGGAGCGGTTTCAGCGGAAACATCACTTTTTTCTGCGGTTTCTGCGGTCTTTTCGTCACTTACCGCCTCGCGGAGGAGCGCCGCTTTTCTTCTGTTTGCGTGGACGATGTCAAGCGCGATGAGCGTTGCCGAGCCGAAGAAGAAGCAGAGGAAGCCGACGACCTGCGAAATGCGGAACTGACCGACGTAAAGCGAGTCGGTGCGCAGTCCCTCTATTAACATTCTTCCGAAGCCGTACCATGAAATATAGCGGAGCACGATCTGACCGTCGTATTTCTTATGCTTGTATGTCGCGTTGATGATGAGGAAGCCGACGAGGTTCCAAAGCGACTCGTAAAAGAAGGTCGGGTGATAATAGGTGACCGTCTCGTCAAGAGAGGAGCGCAGTCCCATAGCCCAGGGGAGCGAGGTCTCGCCTCCGTGCGCCTCACCGTTCATGAAGTTGCCCCATCTTCCGCAGACCTGAGCGATCATCACTCCGAGTGAGCAGGCGTCGAACACCTTGAAGGGGTTCTTTTTCTTGAAAAGTGAGATAACGACGACGGACAGCAGTCCGAGGATAAGACCTCCGTAGAAGCCGAGGCCGCCGTTCCATATTGCCTCGATGTTTTTCAGCGTTTTCCAGAACGAGTCCGCCTTGAAGCGTCCGAACTCGGTCGCCACGTAGTATATCCTCGCACCGATTATGCCGAAGACCACTCCGGCTATCGCATAGTCGAAGACATCGTCGTCTGTCAGCCCCTCAAACTTCTTACCTCTGTAATTGAGGTAAAGGAAGGCGAGGATTATGCCGACGGTGATTATGATACCGTACCATCTTACCGAAAACGGCCCGATCTCAAACGCCACGCTGTTTACGGAAAACTCGTTTATCCCGATACCCGGGAATGAAATATATGTCATATCGTTCAGCTCCTTTTGTTCGGCTTAACAGCCGATAATACGTATCTTTCGGGATCGAACAGGGTGTTCAGCTTGGAGGAAATATCCTCCGCCGTCACCGCCTCGAGATCGTCCTTGTAGTCAAAAAGATCGGTGCCCTCTATGAGATAGTCGCAGGAGAGCATAATGGCGATATTCTCGGTGCTGTCGAAGTCCTTGACGTGATCGGCAAGCACCGCCCTCTTCGCTGCGGCGATCTCCTTTTCGTCCGGCTTTTCTTCCCTTATCCTTGCGGTATATTCCTTGAAAAGCGTCATTATCCCGTCGGGATCCTCACAGTCACCGCAGAAGCGGAAGAACGAGAAGCCGTCAAGATGCGTCATCTCGGCAGAAGATGAGATGATCTTTCCCTGCTCGTAGAGATCGGAGACGAAATCGGACGTCGGGCCGAAGTACATCTCGGTCAGCACGTCGTATATTGCGTTTTCTTTCGCTCTCTCCTCAGGCGTTTCGCCTATGTCGGAGTTCTTCACCATAACGCAGAAGAGAGGTTTGGACACTTCCATTTCGCACTCTGCGCGCGGTGAGACGACGGCCTCCGGCTCCCTTTCCGTCGGAAGCGATACCTTTTCGGCTTTCTCTTTTCCGAATATCCTGTTTACGGTCTCAAGCACCTTTTCCTTATCGGCGCGGCCGCAGACCGTGAGATTCATGTTTGCGGGCGAATATCCAGCTTTATGACAGCGGTAGAGGAGCTCCGGCGTGATCTCGGAGATCGACTCCACCGTGCCCGCTATGTCGTCCCTGACCGGGAGAACGCCGTACATACATTTCATGCCGTTGAGCAGCAGCATTTCGTATGGCTCGTCGTAGCCCATCTTGATCTCCTGCGCGATGATACCCTGCTCCTTCGCCACGTTTGCGTCGGTGAAATAGGGCTCCGTCACCATTTTCAGAAGTATTTCGAGGTTTTCCTCAAAATTGTCGTGACAGGAGAAGAAATACGTTGTGAGATTATAGGTCGTGAAGGCGTTTGACGATCCGCCCAGACGGGCGAACTTCTCCATGGAATCCTCGCCGTCGGCGTTTGCGAACATCTTGTGCTCAAGAAAATGTGCGATACCCTCCGGCAGCTTCTTGCCGTCGTCTCCGACGAAGGCGTTGACCGAGCCGAAGCCGACCGTCACCTCCGCGAAGAAGGTCTCAAAGTCCTTGGGAAAAACCGCTATTTTCAGCCCGCTTTCGTGGGTGGTCTCGTAATAATGCTCACCGAGGAAATCGCTTTTCTTTTCGATAAAATCAGACATTTTCTTCATCCTCCCCAGAGAGCAGGAACGTGTGCGCTTCCTTCACCTTGTTTGCGGCGGCAACGACGTCGTCGAGCGTACATTTTCCGACTGCGTCGGCGTACTCCTCCGGCGTGAGCGTCGGGCCGAAGAACACCTCGCTGTAATACCATTTTTTATAAAAAAGAGGGCTGTCGCTGTCGTTCTTGGTGCCGTCGATAATATACTGCTTCGAGGCGGAAAGCTCTTCTTCGCTTATCTTCCCCTTTTGGCAGTCGCTTATCTCTTTGAGGATCGCCTTTTTTGCCTTCTTTGCGTCCTTGCCGTCAATGCCCGCCATTATTACGCACACACCGTTTGAAAACTGCGAGGGATAGACGTAGTAGCAGAGACTCATTTTCTCCCTCACGTTCATAAAGAGCTTGGCTATATTGGAATAGCCGAGGACATTTAAGAACAGTCTGTACGCCGGATATTCGGCGCTTTTCTTGTTGATCCCGGAGGTCAGGGCAACGCAGAGCTTGCACTGCTCGACGTCCATCTTTTCGACTGTCGAAAAGGGCTTGTCCTTATGGATGAACGGCTCGGTCTTTCCTATCGCACAGGGCTGTCTCCCGACACCGGCGAACATATCCGAAACGGAGCTGATTATCTCCTCTTTTGCCGTCGATCCGATATAGTAAACGACGACGTACGCATTTTTTACAAGTCTTTCAAGCGCCGCCTCAAGGTCGGCTTCGGTGACGGCCGCGACCGTCTCTTCTCTTCCGTAAACCGGGATGACCTTTCTCTGCGTGCCGTAAAGTATTTCAAGGCACCTCGACTGCGAATAGCTGTCCTTGTCGTTCTTTCTCGCCCTTATCCTGTCGATGAGGTTCTTTCTTTCGCCCTCGATGTATTTCTCCGACAGCTTGCCGTCCTCGCGGCATGGCGTGAAGATCATTTCCTTTATCAGCGAAAGGATCTCGGTATCTACGTTCATACCGTCGGTGAAATCGCTCCTCAGCGTCATCGCCGAAAAGCTTGTGAAGTGATTCAGCGCGTCTCCGCTCGTCACCACGCTGAAATCAGCGCCGTAAAGCGAGCTTAAATACTTCGAGATCTCTTTTTTCGTCGGATGTTTTTCCGTTCCTCTTCTGAGCACTTTGGCGAGAAGCGTGTTTGCCGCCGCCGTTTCCTCGGTGAGAGGAAGGAAAAAATCCACCGAGATGCTGTTGACTTTGAACTTGTCGAGACGGAGGTAATTAAGCTCTACTCCGTCGGTAATCATAATCTTTTCGGGTCTCATATACACTCCTGATAATACACAGTATATTATATCAAAACATCATAATAAAGTCAATAAATCTTCGTCATAACTTCACATCAAACTTGACACTTTTCCCGTTTTATGTTATAATAAAATACAGTATTACCCTATCCCGAGGAGCAAATAAATGGACTTTTCCGCACAGATGACAAGATTTCACAATGCAAAAAGAAAGCTGTTTGACAAGCTGTACGATCACCTCAACGAAAGACAGCGCGAGGCTGTCTTTTCGGTAAACGGGCCCCTTCTCGTTCTCGCAGGCGCGGGAACCGGAAAAACGACCGTCCTCGTCGACCGTATCTCCCATATCATCAAGTACGGCAACGCCTACTACGACGAGACGCCCGTCGAAGGAATGACCGACGCCGAGATCTCCGCAATGGAGAGCGCCGTTTCTCTCCCCGACGACGAGATAGCCGCCATTCTCGGCGACTTCGTGACCTCGCCCTGCCCTCCCTGGAACATCCTCTGCTTCACCTTCACCAACAAGGCGGCAAACGAGATGAAGGAACGTCTCGGCCGCGCCCTCGGCGAGGATATCGCGTCGGAAATATGGGCGGGCACCTTCCACTCCATCTGCGTCCGTCTTCTCCGCCGTTTCGGCTCCTCGCTCGGATACAACGAGCATTTCACGATCTACGACACCGACGACACGAAAAAGGCGATCGCCGACTGTCTCCACAAGCTGAACATCGACGATAAGATCCTTCCCGTCAAGTATGTCATGAAGGAGATCAGCCGTCTCAAGGATTCGCTGAAATCCCCCTCCGATTACAGCAAGGAGGTCGGAAACGACAGCAGAAAGAGATACGTCCAGCTTGTCTATACCCTCTATCAGAAAACTCTGCTCGAAGCGTCGGCGCTCGACTTTGACGATATAATCGTCCAGACCGTCAACCTCCTTTCGACTAACGAGGAGGCCGCCTCCTACTGCCGCAACAAGTTCCGCTACATCAGCGTTGACGAGTTCCAGGACACCAACTACGCACAGCTTCGCCTTATCGAGCTTCTCTCCGAAGGCAGACGCAACCTCATGGTCGTCGGCGATGACGATCAGAGCATATACAAGTTCAGAGGCGCGACCATCGCCAACATCCTCAACTTCGACCGTCAGTTCAGCGACGCCAAGGTCGTCAAGCTCGAGGAAAACTACCGCTCGACCTCCAACATCCTCGCCGCCGCCAACGGGATCATCTCCCACAACGTCGGCAGACATCAGAAATCCCTCTTCACCAAGGCGGGCGAGGGCGATAAGATCACCGTTCAGATATGCGAAAATCAGAACGAGGAAGCGCGCTATATCGTAAACGAGATAACCCGCAACATCCTTTCAAAAAAGCTCACTTACAGCGATTTTGCGGTGCTCTACCGTATGAACTCGCAGTCTAACTCGATAGAATCAGTCCTCAAGCGTTCGGGCATTCCCTACCGTCTCATCGGCGGAACGAGGTTCTACGACCGCAAGGAGATCAAGGACATAATGGCGTACCTTTCGGTCGTCAACAACCCCGCCGACAATCTCCGCTTAAAGAGGATCATCAACGAGCCGAAGCGAAAGATCGGCGAAAAGCTGATCTCCGACATCGAGCTCATCGCCGCCGCAAACGGCGTTTCGATGTTCGACGTCATAGACAGCGCGGAGCTTTATCCGCAGATCGTCAGATCGGCGGGACGGCTCAAGGAGTTCGCAAATCTCATAAAAGAGCTCCGCAATATAATGGAGACCGAGCCGCTTTCGGTACTTTTCGACAGGACGATATAGCTCAGCGGTTACAGAGAAATGCTCCTTCTCGGCGGAGACGAGGAGAAAGAGCGTCTCGACAACGTCGAAGAGCTTGTTTCAAACGCCGTCCAGTTCGAGACCGAGCGTGAGAACCCCACTCTTTCCGACTTTCTCGAGGAGACCTCCCTCGTCGCCGACTTCGACAACTACGACGAGAGCGGAAACGCCGTCGTCCTCATGACCGTCCACTCCGCAAAGGGACTTGAGTTCCCCGTCGTATTCATCCCCGGCTTTGAGGAAAATATCTTCCCGTCAAAGACCGCAGTCGATGAAGGAGACATCGAAGAGGAGCGCCGTCTTGCCTACGTCGCGGTCACAAGAGCAAAAAGAAAGCTCTACGTCATCAGCGCGCGCGACCGCCTCATGTTCGGCAGGATCCAGTCAAATCAGACGTCGAGATTCGTCGATGAAATGCCGGGTGGCAACGTCGTCAGCGAAGAGGGCTTCGGCACCTTTACACCGAGACGTCAGCCCGAAAAGGAAAAGCCGTTCGCTTCAAGGGAGCTGTCGGCACCCTCGTCTATCATTTCTCAGCCGAAGGCGGCTGTCAGCATAATCCCCGTCGGCTCACGGGTGCGCCACGCCGTGTTCGGCGAAGGCACGATCATGTCCGCAAAACCGGTCGGAGCCGACACGATGTACGAGATCGCCTTTGACAACACCGGCACGAAGAAGCTGATGGCGACCTTCGCAAAGCTCGTCAAAATATAAAATAATACGCACAAAAACAAATAAGGAGGCACAGAAAGTGAAAAAAGTATCGTTTGTTCTGCTTTTATGTCTGCTCGTTTCGGTTTTGTGCGTTTTTTCTTCCGCAGGAGAAAACGCACCGCCGGAGATCACCGTTCAGCCGGTCTCTGCCGAGGTCGGCATAAACGACGTTGCTTCCGTCACCTGCTCCGCTGCGGGAGCCGGCTCCGCGACGTGGTTCAGGATCGGCACCGACGGTTTTCTCACGAGGATCGGAAAGGGAGACGAAAAGACCGTTGACGGCGTTCTTACCTCAAATCTGAAATTAAGCACGAAAACCGCCGACTTCGCCGGAGAATATTTCTGCGTCTTCGGCAACGAAGCGGGCGCATCCGAAAGCGCACACGCCGACGTTTCACTGCGTATCAACCTGTGGAGAAACGACGACGAATGCGACTGCCTCTATCCCGAAAACAAGGTCTGCGCCGTCCTCTGCGCCGAAGGAGCCGAAGAAAACGACGGCGAATGGTTTAAGGTCGGCACCGACGGGAGCTTCACTCCCGTGACGGGCGAAAGGTTCTTTTCAAGCGGGAATTACCTCATCATCTCCGACCTCATCCCCGAGGACTGCGGTCACTACGTCAAGTCGGTCACGACGCAGAACGGCAGGATCTATTCCGACAAGACCAACGTGCAGTTCAACCCGAACGACGTCCAGAGCAAATACGTAAAAGAGATCATGCTCACCGGACTGTCAAAGCCGGAATACGGCAAAAAAGCCCCCGCCGTAAAATCGGCAGAGAGCAAAAAATACTCCGTCGTCTCCTGCGAATGGAGCGGGACCGACGCAGGCGGGAAAATCACGTCCCGTTCCCCATCTCTCACCGTCACGGTAAAGGCGAACGAGGGATATTCCCTCCAATATCAGAATTACAAGCTGAACGGCCGCTGCGGAGACGTCGTCCTCAGCGCGGAGAAGTCCCCCACGCCGTCCTATATCACCGACACCGTCACCCTGACGGTCAGCTTCAATTTACCTCAAAAAAGCACTCCCGCAGTCTTCCCTGCGGATAAGATCGCCGTAAAAGGAAACACCGTCACACTCCCCTCGGGCTTCACCGTTTCGGAGGTCATAGGAGGAAAGAACGTCACGTTCGGCGGCGGAAAAATCACGTTTGAGGGTGAGATACCCTCGTCGATCTTTGCCGTGCTAAGCGACGGCAAGTCGCTCTGCGCTTCTTTGCTGAAACCGGAACAGCCGATCGAACCGAAGGACACGTCAGATGATACGTCGGGAGACACGTCCGACGCCGAAACGACGGCTTATATCCCTTCCGAGACCGACCCCGTCTTTCCCGACGACACGACCGATCCCGCTGACACCGGGAGGACCGGAACGAATACAGACAGTCCCGCAAAGCACAAGCACACCTACGACGGATACAGACACGACGAACCCGAGCACTGGAAGGAATGTTCCTGCAGTTATACCGCTTACAGAGGCAATCACAGAGGCGGAAAAGCCACCTGCACCGAGCACGCCGTCTGCTGCGTTTGCGGCGCAGAGTTCGGGGAGCGGAAGGATCACAAGTACGTGAAGGGCGTCTGCCAATACTGTGGAAAAGCCGAGCCGACCGGCATCGACACGCAGAGTTCCTCCCCGGGCGAAACGTCGGTCACGACCGGAAGACATTCCGAAGATCCTGCCGGAACGACGGGCGAAGACACGGACATCATCGTCATTGATCACACCTCCCGTCCGTCTGACCCGCTGATAATCTACCTGCTGATAATAATATGCCTTTGCCTCGCCGCGGCGACCGTCGCCCTCGTGCTGGCAAAGAAGAAAAAATAAGGTGATAATATGACTTACACGGTAAAAAACGCCGTAATTGACGGCGAAAAGAAAAACGTCGTAATAAAGGACGGGATAATCGAATCCGTCGGCTCCGCCGTATGCGGAGAAGAGGTGGATTTCGGAGGCGATACGGTCATCCCCGGTCTTCTCGATATGCACACCCATGGCAGAAACGGGATCGACTTCATAAACGCCGACAAAGACGGGATCGCCGCCCTCAAAAAGAAATACGCCGAGGCAGGCACCACCGCCTTCATCCCGACGCTCGCCACCGATACGCTCAAAAAAATGCTCTCCCAGGTCGGTTTTCTTTCGGATATGGGATTCCCCGTCTGTCACATCGAGGGAAGATACCTCAACCCCGAGAAGTCCGGCGCGCACGCAAAGGAGCTTATCAAGCCGATGACGGAGGAGGAGATAAGACTCTTTTCAGAATACGCGGGCAAAATGAAGCTCCATTTTTCGGCATCCTACGAGCTTTTCCCCGAAATGCTCGGCAAGGTACACGAATACGGTCACACCGCCGGGCTCGCCCACACCCTCTGCAACTATTCGCAGGCGGAAAAGCTGATCGCGGGCGGACTTGACAGCTTCACCCACCTTTTCAACTGTATGCCTCAGATACATCACCGCGACGGCGGGTGCGTAACAGCCGCGCTCACCTCGTCGGTCCCCGCCGAGATCATCAGCGACGGGCTCCACCTCTCTCCCGAAATAGTACGGCTCACCTACCGCGCGAAGGGAGACGACGGAGTTGTCCTCATCACCGACTCGCTTGAATGTGCCGGATGTCCCGAAGGCAAATACTCCGTTGCGGGCACCGAGGTCACGCTGAAAAACGGCGAGGCGAGGACCCCGACGGGCAACCTTGCCGGTTCGGTGATCGCCCTCTTCGACGGAGTAAAGCGTTTCGCCTCCTTCACGGGAATATCCGTCGCCAAAGCGGCGAAGCTCGCCTCCGAAAATCCCGCCAGGGTTTTCGGTCTGAAATACGGAAAGATCGCTCCCGGCTATCCCGCCGACTTCATCCGCCTCGACAGCGAGGACAACGTCAAAACGGTTTACAAGGACGGCAGGGCGCAGTAAAGACCACAAAAACAATGGGTGAACGGCATGAAAGCAAAATTATTATTGATAATGACGATATTTTTCTCGCTGCTGACTTTTATCGGTGCGGGTTATGTGCTTTTCAACCACGGTGAGGTCAACGCCGGATATGCCTGTGTCCCCATGGCACTTGCCATTGCGTGCCTGGACATATTCAGGTCAGTCAACAATAAATGACGATTTTCAAATATCAAAAGGGGTTGTAGCAAAACAAAAATGCTACAGCCCCTTTTCATGTAGAAAGGTAAGGGATAAAAGAGCAAGAATATCGGCAAAATTGTGGAAAAGAGCTAAAAAAGAGCAACAAAGAAATAAGGCATCCGCAGAAAACAGCGCACACCGGGTAGGTGAATATTCATTTCTGTGGATATTAAGCAGAATTTTTAAATATTTTGAATACGCATCAATCCTGATACGGTGTATCTTCGATCCCGGAATCGTTCAATTTTTCAACCATGGAATCAAGTTTGTTTTTCCATAGTCTCTTAAACCATTTCGTTTTTCCGAACCATTTTACAAATGTGGGACTAACAGCATAATATGTATGTATAAACGCTCTGCCGTACCACGTTTTTGCAAGAATGTTGTCTCTAAAACGCCTTAAAGTCCACACCTGCGGGCAATCATAAGAACCATAAACGCAAGTTGCCACATAACATCCGCCGGATGAAGATGATGACGGTTTTGATCCATCGCCGGATGAAGAATTCTTCAACTTATCTAATTTTTGAGGTGTATCCGACATCAATTCTATCAGATCGTTCGGGAAATCCGGAAATGTATCGTTTTTGATATCGTCCAGATTTGTATTCGATCTCATCAATTCGATCATTTGATCCGCATAATCCGCAAGTGTTCCTTTAGAAAAATCCTTGCAGTCCTCGAAGGCTAAAATTGCGGTTTCTTTTCTTTTGCTTTCAGGATATCCTGTACAGCCAAACGCCACAAGGATTCCGACATCAAAAGAAGATGTAGATAAAACCGGTCTCATATCGGCAATTCCGGCAGCCTGCATAACTGTAGCTCCGTTCATCATTTGATTCAATCCGATACACGCCGCTGCATAATCGTCGGAAGATCCGCTTTTCACCAAAGAAATCGCCTTGTTATTTATTTCTTTTAATAAAGAAAAGCAAAAATCCTCATTTGATCTGACAAAATCCTTTGTCCATTCGTTCGGTGAATATTTGTCCATTTTGTCCTCCTTTGATGTGTATCCGCAGTGTAATATCAAAACCAACTGCAATAAGACATGATCAACCCATAAATATTTTCCAAAGAGTCCTTATGAGATGAGTTTTACTCTCGATGAATACAAGAAAAGCAATTCCTATAATACCGGCGATAGTATACAAAATCCCCGTTTTTCGCTCTCCTTACTTATAGTATTATTCAAACAAGGTGTTCCCTGCTTTATAGTGTTAATTTCATAATGTTTTGTTCCTGCTGATATAAAAGTCCCAAATAATTGTCCTCATCATCAAAGAATTGCAACATATTATTACAATTTTTTGCATCAGTACTTTTTGAAACTACTTCTCTGATTTTTGAGATATTACTGCGAAGCCCCGAGCCAGCTATTCTGTAAGCAAGTTCAAAATTAGCATCCGCAACCTTTTTACGCATTACTTCGTTATCAACTCCGCAAGCGATTACCATACCGTTTAACCAATAATACGCTGCCATAATGTCATTTACTTCACAATAAAGTTGTTCTTTCAAAAGCTCAAAAGAATCAATTAATTGTTGGATCGTCGGTAATGCAGCATTTAGTTCGTTATTAATGAGGCTTATTCCGATATTTCTGTTAAGATTTGATAAAATGCTTTTGTAGGTCGGGAAGTCGGATCTGATTTCAGATGCAAGCCACTTTTCCGGCGATGATGAATTCTTCATTTCTTCATCTTTCCGCGGTTTATTCCGCTTTTTATTTATTTGTAAGCTCGCTATTTTGCTTTCACTTATATAACATTCATGCTAATAAACATCTCCATAATGATTTTTGTTGTTTTGAAAAAAACAAAAAGTCGAAATTATTTTCTGCTTTTGTAGGTTTCCAGCATAAATTTAATGTTGTCAAGTTTCTCTGATATCTGTTTTGCATATTCAGGAGCATAAGCACTCGAATCACAGTATTGAATTTGTAGCAGCTTTATATATTTCCCTATATTTTCATCATTAAGCATATCCTCGGTTATTGTGTTAGCGTGCTTACCTATGTAAAAACAATACTCATCAATTTTGTCCGAAGGATACCCCAACCGTTTCAATACGGTTTGAGCAATTTCAGCAGATTTTTCAGCGTGACCTCTGAAATGTCTGACATTGCCGTCCTCTTGACATGAGGATGGCTTGCCGATATCGTGCAACAGCAAAATCAATCGGATTTCAGCATCGGCCTTACTGCTTATTATGGCGTGAATTGTGTTCCCATACATCATAACAATGCCACTCGCTCTTTTGCTACAGCCCCTTTACTGTTTGGCACTGTATTAAGAATTACCCGGGAAAAGAATTACTTTCTTCTTGCGGAGCCCCAGAGGTTGAGGAAATCGTCGTCGTCAAGAAGCTGTTCCTTGACGGGTTCCGGAGGAGTGATGTCGTCCTCGGGCTTGATCTCAAACTCCTCGTTCTCTTTGAGGACGGGCTGAACGTTCTCTTCCTTCTCGAAGGTGTCGGTGACCTTCTCCTCGGGAATGGGCTCGAAGCCGTCGCCGTCGAAGCCGGTGGCAACGACAGTGATGGAAATGGTGTCCTCGAGACTCTCGTCGAGAGCGGCACCCCAGATGATGGTTGCGTCGGGATGTGCTTCGTCGGTGATGAGAGCCGCAGCGGTCTCCATCTCCTCGAGCTCGATGTCGGGAGAAGCGGTGACGTTGATGATGATACCTCTTGCGCCGGAAATGGAAGTTTCAAGCAGAGGGCTGGAGATAGCGAGCTTTGCCGCCTCGGTCGCCTTGTTTTCGCCCTTGGCGATACCTACGCCCATGTGAGCGGAACCGGCGTGCTCCATGACTGCCTTGACGTCCTCGTAGTCGAGGTTGACAAGTCCGGGAACGTTGATAAGCTCGGAAATGCTCTGAACACCGCGTTTGAGGACGTTATCCGCCTCGGCGAACGCGTTTGCGAATGTGATCTTCGTGTCGGAGATGAGCTTGAGACGCTCGTTGGGGATTATGATGAGGGAGTCAACGTCCTTGCGGAACTCGTCGATACCCTTGAGAGCGGCTTCCATTCTTCTTCTGCCCTCAAAAAGGAAGGGCTTGGTGACGATACCGATAGAAAGAATGCCGAGCTCCTTTGCGGCCTTTGCAACTACGGGAGCGGCACCTGTTCCGGTTCCGCCGCCCATGCCGGCTGTGATGAATACCATGTCGGCACCCTTGAGGGCTTCCTTGATCTCATCGTAGTTCTCCTCGGCTGCCTCACGGCCGACCTCGGGCTTTGCGCCTGCGCCGCGGCCTCTCGTAAGCTTTTCGCCTATGGAGATCTTAGTCGCCGCACTTGATCTGTCAAGCGCCTGTTTATCCGTGTTTATGGCAATGAACTCAACGCCCTTGGTCTTGCCCTCAATCATTCTGTTGATCGCGTTGTTGCCGCCGCCTCCGACGCCAACGACCTTGATTACGTTGCCTTCATTTTCCTGATTGTAATATTCCATGGTTTTTTCCTCCAAAATCAGTCGTTATGGTAAATGAGCAAAGTCATTATATTCATTCTATTATATCATATAACATTTTGCCGTTTTTTTCAATAGGTTTTTGAAAAAAATAATATTATTTTTACAATTTTTTCATTCATAGACGAAAATGTCGTTCTGTTTACGGAAAATTACCGTGCTGATGTATTCGGCGTCAAAAGAAATGATGTCCGTCGGCA
>JAGHTD010000108.1 GCA_018065475.1 Candidatus Colimorpha enterica | reverse complement strand
ATTTCACCCTGTCCGAAAAGGGTATTTTACCCATATCAATCCCTCTCCGCGTAATAGCGGATAAGCTCGGGAAGCCCCGTGAATCTCAGGTTCTGCCTGTTGTTTTCCACCATTTTGGCGACGGTACCGACGCTCCCGACCATGATGACCATATTCTTCGCCCTCGTGACCGCCGTGTAGAGCAGGTTTCTCGTAAAGAGGTTTTCGGAGTAGAAGGCGCCTGTCGAGAACAGCGGGAGAATGACCGTGCTGTATTCGTTGCCCTGGCTCTTGTGGACGGTGATGGCGTAGGCGTGCTCGATGTCCTCGAGCTTCTCGAAGCCGATCTCCGCCACCCTGCCGTCGAAATCGACTGTCAGCGTGTTTTCGCCGAGGTCGATGTCGGTTATACGCCCTATATCGCCGTTATATATGCCTACTCCGTATTCGCTTCCTCTCGTCCACTCTGCGGAATAGTCGTTCTTTATCTGCATGACCTTGTCTCCTACTCGGAAGACGGTCTTGCCTCTCTTTTTCTCCGCCTTGTTTTTCTTGGGCGGGTTGAGCGCCGCCTGAAGAGCGGCGTTGAGCGCCTCGGTCCCGCAGGGACCCTTCCTCGTGGGAGTGATGATCTGCAGGTCGTCGGCGATCTGTTTTCCGTATGTCGAAGGCAAACGTGATGCGCAGAGCTCGACGACGGTATCCGACACGTCCGCCGTGCTGTTCCTCGTCATAAAGAAGAAGTCGGTGACGTTCTTGTTGTCGATCTTCGGCATTTTGCCTTCGTTTATCAGATGCGAGTTTGTGATTATATAGCTCTCTGCGTCCTGTCTGAAAATATCGGTGAGAGCAATGACCGGGAAGCACCCCGATCTGATAATATCGTTGAGGAAATTGCCCGCCCCGACTGAGGGGAGCTGATCGCTGTCCCCGACGAAGATGATCCTTGCGCCGGGTTTGACCGCTTTCAGCAGTGCCTGGGCGAGGATGATGTCAACCATCGAGGTCTCGTCGATTATGATGACGTCCTGTTCGAGGCGGTCGTTCTCGTTCTTTCTGAACGTGGCGTCCCCGCCGTCGCCGCCGAACTCCATTTCAAGGAGACGGTGGATAGTGAACGCCTCACAGCCCGTGGCCTCCGAAAGGCGTTTTGCCGCCCTGCCGGTAGGCGCACAGAGAACGGTCTCCATATCCATAAAGTCGAAAATGGAGATGATCGCTCTGATTATCGTCGTTTTTCCGGTTCCGGGGCCGCCGGTGATCACCATGACGCCGTTTGAAAGCGAGGTGGCGATTGCCTTTTTCTGCATATCTGCGTAGTCGATCCCGAAGCGTATCTCAAGGTTTCTTATGAGCGAAGCGACGTTGTCGGCGGATATTCCGTAGCCGTTTTTCTTCACAGCGAGAAGCGATTTTGCGACGAACTTCTCCGCCTCAAAATATTTTTTGAGATAAATGATCCTCGCGCCTTTGAATATCGGACGCGCAAGCTCCTTTTCGCCTATCAGAGTTTCAAGCACCGGGACGACGCTGCCCTCGTCTATTTCAAGAAGGCGCGCGACGCCGGGGATGACCTTGTCTTCGGGGATGAAGGTATGCCCGTTTGAAGCGTTGGAGGTCATAAAGCCGATGATCCCCGCCCTTACCCTGCCGGGATCGTTCTTTTCAAGCCCCATTCCCTCGGCGAGACTGTCGGCGTGAGAAAAGGTTATGCCGTCGATCTCGCAAAGGCGGTACGGATCGTTTTTGATCATATCGAGAGAGGCGTTCCCCCATTTGCGGTATATTCTCATGACCGCCGAGGACGGGATCGCCCCCCGGCAGAAGTTTATGACCGTGCGGACACCCGCCGTGGCCTTGAAGCACTCCGAGATCTGCTCCGCCTTGCTCTCATTTATGTTTTTTATATCGGTAAGCCATTCGGGATGGTTCTCGATGACGTCGAAGGTGTCGGAGCCGAAGCGCGCGACTATCCTTTCGGCGGTCTTCTTCCCCACGCCCTTGATGTTTCCCGATGAAAGATACTGCACCATCGCCTCGCCGTCGCAGGGGAGGATATCCTCATAGTAATCAACCCTGAACTGCAGGCCGTAGCTGCTGTTTGCCTCCCAGTTGCCCGTTACGGTGACCTTTTCGCCGACGCTGATATACGGCATTATGCCGCAGGCGGTAAAATAGTCTCCGTCGGAGGCGATATCGCAGACTGTGTAGCCGTTTTCCTCGTTTGTGAAAACTATATCTTCAACGGTGCCGGTATATGTTTTTGTTTCGTTAAGACTGCTCTGTTCGGGCATCTTTCTTTATTCTCCGAGAAGCTTTTTGAGTTCGGGGACGAGGTCTCTCTTTTCCCACGGAACGTCAAGATCCTCTCTGCCCATGTGACCGTAAGCGGCAAGAGGCGCATAGATCGGCCTTCTCAGGTCAAATCTCTCGATGATCGCACCGGGGCGGAGATCGACGAGCTCGTTAAGACGCTCCGCGATCTTCTCCTCGCTGACCTTTGCGGTGCCGAAGGTATCTACCATTACCGACACGGGTCTTGCGACGCCGATGGCGTATGCGAGCTGGATCTCGCACTTGTCGCTGAGACCTGCCGCAACGACGTTCTTTGCCAGGTATCTCGCCATATAAGCCGCCGATCTGTCAACCTTCGTGGGGTCCTTGCCCGAGAACGCACCGCCGCCGTGACGGGAGTATCCGCCGTAG
>JAGHTD010000123.1 GCA_018065475.1 Candidatus Colimorpha enterica | reverse complement strand
GATTCTCCCTTTTGTTTCTTATGCTCGTGAAAATGAGGACAAGAACGGTGACGACGTATGGAATCATCTTGAGAAGAGGCATAGTCGTAAGAGATGCTTTTACAAAGGGTATAAGCGTGATGTACGCGCTGAGATTGAAAAGGAAACCGAAGATTATCGAACCGATTATCGTCATATGTGGCTTCCAGAGAGCGAAGATGACAAGAGCGACCGAAAGCCAGCCGAATGCCTCAACGCTCTTATACGCTTCTCCGGAGCCGGAAAAGTCGATGATGTAATAGAAGCCGCCGAGACCTGCGATACCGCTTCCTATCAGAATTGCAAGATACTTGTATTTGATAACGTTGATTCCGACCGCGTCTGCAGTTGCGGGATTTTCGCCGACTGCGCGGAGGTTGAGTCCCGCCTTCGTCTTATAAAGGAATATCGAAGCAACGATCGCGATTATAATCGCGAGGAAGAACATGACGCCGAGCTTCTGTAAAGAGTCGGTCCTTGCGGCAAACGGGAAACGGAAATACTTTTTCGGTTTGATAAGGTATCTCGTTGCTTCGCAATGATCCATAAGTGCCCAGGAAAGACCTACGCCGAAGATGGTGAGGCAGAGGCCGGTCACGTTCTGGTTGCAGCGGAGAGTGACAGTGAGAAAACCGTAGATCATACCCATCGCCATCGAGACGGCGAATGAGGCAAGAATACCGAGAAGAACGATGAGGAAATGAGGCATCGACGATTTACCGATGAGGTTGAGCATAACGCATCCGCCTGCTCCGCCCATACACATAATGCCGGGAATACCGAGGTTGAGGTGACCGGATTTCTCGGTGATGATCTCACCCGTCGATCCGTACATGAAGGTGGCACCGAATGCTATCGATTCGACAAGAAAGTTCAGCCAGATATTCATTTATTTGCCCTCCGTTTCGTTCGATTTTTTCTTTCTGAAATGGATCTGATACTTGATGAAGAACTCGGACGCGATAAAGAAGAAGAGGACGATACCGACGATTACCTTCGGGAGCGTCGTACTTACGTCAAATATGGTCGAGATCTCCTTTGCGCCCGTCTCAAGGAATACGACGAAGGCGGAAGTGATCATCATAACGAAAGGATTGAAGTTTGCAAGCCAGGTTACGAGAATTGCGGTGAATCCGCGTCCTCCGACCGATTCGGTAGTGATAGAATGGTCGTTGCCCGAAGCGATAAGGAATCCTGCGATACCGCAGAGGAGTCCCGAAAAGACCATCGTTCTGAGGACGACCTTCTTTACGTTGATACCGATGTATCTTGCGGTGTTCTCGCTTTCGCCGACGACGGAAAGCTCATATCCGTGCTTGCTGTATTTGAGATATGCGTAAAGGATAACGGTGATGATAAGCACCGAAACGATGATGAAGAAATACTCGTTGAAAACGGCGGGAAGCCATCCGATATGAGTGCTTCCGTTTACTATGCCGAGTGCGTTTCCGGTAGGTACCCACTCAAAGAGAACGTAGTTTACGATATAAGTCGCAATATAGTTCATCATAAGGGTGAACAGCGTCTCGTTTGTGTTCCATACAGATTTGAATATGGCGGGGATGACAGCCCAGATTATCGAGGAAAGGCATCCGACGATAAGCATAAGGATAAGTATCAGCCAGTTGGGGAGACCGCTTGCGCCCATATAGAAGGAAATGGCGATGGAGCCGAGCGCACCGACAAGCACCTGACCCTCTGCTCCGATGTTCCAGAAATGCATCTTGAACGCAGGTGTGAGGGCAAGAGCGATAATAAGCAGGAGCGATACGTTCTTGAAATATTTCCATACGAGATCGACTGTGCCAAAGCAGCCGGTGATGAAGCACTCGAAAAGTTCAAGGATACGGCCCGGGTTTGTTCTGATCTTCTCAATGAAGAGCATCGAAACGACACCGCTGAGAAGGAATGCGATTACGATAGCAGTAATGCGTATCGCGAGCGCGACAGCGGGCTTCATATAAGCACGCTTCGTTATGTGCATAAGAGGTTCTTTTGCCTTATTTTCTCTTAAATCAGCCATTTGAAACTTCCTCATCGTCGTTCTTTGTCATAAGGAATCCGACGTCCTCTTTGGTTGTCTTTCTTGCGTCAACTATATCTGCGACCTTTCCGGAGTTGATAACGAGAATCCTGTCGCAGAGGCCGAGAAGAACGTCAAGGTCCTCACCGACGAAAATGACGGCGGAGCCGAGCTTCTTCTGCTCGTCAAGAAGATTGTAGATAAGATAGGACGAGTTGATGTCAAGTCCTCTTACGGGATATGCCGCCATAAGCACCTTGGGAGCCGCCGAGATCTCTCTTCCGACGAGAACCTTCTGCACGTTACCGCCGGAAAGACGGCGGACGGGCGTAGTGACACCGGGGGTGACGACCTCAAGATCGCTCACTATCTTCTCTGCAAGGTGTTTGGGGTTGGAACGGTTGACGAATGCGGTCTTCGACTTTTTGTAGGAACGGAGCATCATATTGTCTGTGAGGTCCATATTTCCTACGAGACCCATGCCGAGACGGTCTTCGGGAACGAAGGAAAGACGGACGCCGAGCTCACGGATCTGAAGAGGGTTCTTGTCCTTCAGGTTGATGATCTCATCCTCGTTGAAGAGGATCTTTTCGTCGTTTACGAGCGCCTTTATCTTCTTCGGAGACATTCCGGCAAAGGAAACGGGACTGCCGTCCTCGTAATGGAACTTCCCTTCCTTCGCCATTTCGACGACCTGCTTGTAGGTCTTATGGAAGAACGAAACGGGGAGATCCTTCTTCGGTCTGTGGAAGATCATGTCT
>JAGHTD010000214.1 GCA_018065475.1 Candidatus Colimorpha enterica | reverse complement strand
GCCCTGTTGTTCCCACCATTTACGGCCCGGTAGTTCAGCTGGTTAGAACGCTAGCCTGTCACGCTAGAGGTCATGGGTTCGAGTCCCATTCGGGTCGCCATTTCTGCCTCTGTAGCTCAGTTGGTAGAGCAGGGGACTGAAAATCCCCGTGTCGTTGGTTCAATTCCGATCGGAGGCACCAGCGGATTTAGCTCACTTGGTAGAGCGCCACCTTGCCAAGGTGGAGGTAGCGGGTTCGAGCCCCGTAATCCGCTCCAGCAAAAAAATCCCTTTTGTCGAAAGACAAAAGGGATTTTTTTGAACGATCGGGAGTGATGCAAATTGCTTGCAAAAAACGCCGATCTGTGATATAATATCTATTGTATGTTGCCGCAAAAAGAAAGGTCGGCGCGGGATATACAGCCGCGAATACCGCGGGCTTTAAGTTCGTATGCCAAGAGGAAGAATGTTATGGCGGAGCAAAAGAATTACAAAAAGACATTGACGGCCTGCTATCTCGGCTTTGTCACGCAGGCGATATCCGCAAACTTTGCGCCTCTTCTGTTTCTGACGTTCAAGGACGCATACGGGATCTCACTTGAAAAGGTCGCTATGATCCCGATGGTATTCTTCTTGTCGCAGATCATCATCGACTTTGCCGCGACAAAGTTTGCCGACAGAATAGGATACCGCACCTGCGTCGTTGCCTCTCAGGTCCTTTCTTCGGTCGGGCTTGCCTCCATGGCGTTTCTGCCGGAGATCATGCCCTCGCCGTTTGCGGGTATTCTCGTTTCGGTGGTTCTCTACGCCGTGGGAAGCGGCCTTATCGAGGTCCTGCTCAGCCCTATCGTCGAGGCGTGCCCGTTTGAGAACAAAGACGGCGTAATGAGTCTTCTTCACTCCTTCTACTGTTGGGGCGCAATGGGTGTCATCATCGGTTCGGCTCTCTTTTTCCGCTTATTCGGTATCGAAAACTGGAAAATCCTGACCTTGATCTGGGCTCTTATCCCGCTCTGCAATACCTTCAACTTCATCGGATGCCCGATAGAAAGACTTGTAGAGGACGGAAAGAGCATGAGCGCCGGCGAACTGCTGAAAACGCCGATGTTCTGGCTTATGATAGTGCTGATGATCTGTTCCGGCTCGTCGGAGCTCTCTATGTCTCAGTGGGCGTCCGCGTTCACCGAGTCGGCACTCGGCGTCCCGAAGGTCATAGGCGACCTTGCGGGCCCCTGTCTGTTCGCTCTTTTTATGGGTATCTCACGCGTGCTGTACGGTAAACACAGCGAAAAGCTCGATCTTTCCCGTGTAATGCTGATGAGCGGTGTGCTGTGCGTCGGCTGTTATCTGCTGGCGTCGCTGTCACCCGTCCCGATCCTCGGGCTTCTCGGCTGTGCCGTCTGCGGCTTCTCGGTCGGAATCATGTGGCCGGGCTCGCTCCGCATTTCCTCGCAGAGATGCCCGAAGGGAGGCACCGCAATGTTTGCTTTGCTTGCGTTGGCGGGAGACCTCGGCGGAACTCTCGGCCCCGCAATGGTGGGGAGCATATCGGAGAGAGCGGGCGACGATCTCAAGGCAGGCCTCCTTTCGGCGGCCGGCTTCCCGATCCTCCTCGTCATCGCGTTGACCGTTCTGCTTTTCGCAGGGACGAAAAAGAAAAACGGCACTGCGGAAGATAAGTGATGAAATTGCGCTCATTCTGCGTAAAGCATATTATTAAGAGGTAGAAAAATGTGGGCTGTTTTTGCGGTACTGTCGGCGGTGTTTGCCGCGCTGACGTCGATTTTTGCGAAGGTCGGAATAGAGGGCGTAAACTCCAATCTCGCAACTGCACTGAGGACGGGCGTCGTCCTTCTTATGGCGTGGCTGATGGTCTTCATTACCGACGCACAGGGCGGAATAGGTGATATTAGCCGTAAAAGCTGGATATTCCTCATCCTGTCGGGGCTTGCAACGGGTGCGTCGTGGCTCTGCTATTACAAGGCGCTTCAGATAGGCGAGGTGTCGAAAGTCGTCCCGATCGACAAGCTCAGCGTCGTCATCACTCTCATTCTTGCCTTTGCGTTTCTTCACGAGAAAATCACTCCCCAATCCGTCATCGGCTGTATTCTCATAGCCGCGGGGACTCTGGTCATGGTATTATAGTTTTCAGGTTTTTTTCAGGTATTTATGAAGGTCAAGTTATCAGATCATTTTACGTATTCAAAACTGCTTAAATTCGTGCTTCCGTCGGTTGCAATGATGATCGTCACCTCGATCTACGGCGTCGTTGACGGACTGTTTATAGCAAACTTTTCAAGCAAGACGGCTTATGCCGCCGTCAATTTCATATTCCCGGCAATAATGATCCTATCCACGCCCGGATTTATGCTCGGTACGGGAGGCGGTGCGCTCGTGTCAAAGGCACTCGGTGAAAACGAGCCGGAGCGCGCAAACCGTCTGTTCTCGCTTTTCGTTTACGCGGGAATGGCGGCGGGGCTGTTCTTCGGGACGCTTGCGTTCATCCTTATGCCCTCGATAGCGACGCTGTTCGGTGCGGGCGGAGATCTGCTCTCCGAGGCGGTCACCTACGGCAGAATAGTCGTCGTGGGATGTATTCCGCAGACGATGCACTTCGTGTTCCAATCGCTTTCCTCAACGGCTGAAAAGCCTGAGATCGAGTTCCGCGTCACGCTGGCGGCGGGATGCACCAACGTGATTTTCGACGCTCTGTTCGTCGGCGTTTTCAAGTGGGGTGCGGCGGGCGCCGCAGTCGCGACCGTCCTTGCACAGTGCGTCAGCGGCTTCACTCCGTTTATCTACTTCATCCGGCCGAACACGAGTCTCCTTCGCCTTTCCCGCCCGTACTGGGACGGCAGGGCGATGCTTAAAG
>JAGHTD010000234.1 GCA_018065475.1 Candidatus Colimorpha enterica | reverse complement strand
GCTTTCAAGAATAATAGGATGCTTTTCGTCGCAGAAGGTATCGCCCGTCGTGGTGTTCTTCACACCGACGACCGCCGCGATGTCACCCGCGTAGCAAGCGTCGATATCGGTTCTCTCGTTCGCGTGCATCTGAAGAATACGGCCGAAACGCT
Organism: Candidatus Colimorpha enterica; assembly: GCA_018065475.1. Classification (GTDB taxonomy): domain Bacteria; phylum Bacillota; class Clostridia; order Oscillospirales; family CAG-272; genus Colimorpha_A; species Colimorpha_A enterica. Next base: position 1,861 of record JAGHTD010000234.1, on the reverse strand, counting down.
CGTCGCTGTCCTTGACCGAGTTGTAAACGGCGGTGCCCTTTTCCACGACACCGGAGTAAACGCGGAAGAAGCAAAGTCTTCCGACGAACGGGTCGGTCATGATCTTGAAGGCGAGTGCGGAGAACGGCTCGTCGTCGCTTGCGTGACGGCAGTCTTCTTCGTTCGTCTCGGGGTTCACACCCTTGATCGCCTCAATATCGGTGGGAGCGGGCATATAGTCGATAACGGCGTCAAGAAGTTTCTGTACGCCTTTGTTCTTGTAGGAAGTTCCGCAGCAAACGGGGACCGCCTTGTTGTCGATGGTCGCACGACGGAGCGCGGCTTTCAGCTCGGCAACGGTGATCTCTTCCTCATTGAAGAACTTGTCCATGAGGGCGTCGTCGGTCTCGCAGATGGACTCGACCATCTTCGCGCGATACTCATCGGCGAGCTCCTTCATGTCGGCGGGGATCTCCTCGACTCTCATATCCTTACCGAGGTCGTCGTAGTAGACGTCGGCCTTCATTTCCATGAGGTCGATGATACCGCGGAAGGACGCTTCCTTACCGATGGGAAGCTGAACGGGAATGGGATTTGCGTGAAGTCTGTCCTTGATCATTCCGACGACACGGTAGAAATCCGCACCCATGATGTCCATCTTGTTGACGTACGCCATACGGGGGACGCGATACTCGTTCGCCTGGTGCCAGACCGTCTCGGTCTGGGGCTCAACGCCACCCTTGGCGCACAGGACCGTCACGGAGCCGTCGAGAACGCGGAGCGATCTCTGCACTTCGACCGTGAAGTCAACGTGGCCCGGGGTATCGATGATGTTGATACGGTATCTGATCGCCCCAGCGGTAGCCCCGTCGGCGTCGTGGAATACCGTGGGGACCCAATAGCAGGTCGTAGCCGCGGAAGTAATGGTGATACGGCGCTCCTGCTCCTGGGCCATCCAGTCCATCGTTGCGGAACCGTCGTGGGTTTCGCCGATACGGTGAGTCTTACCGGTATAAAAAAGGATACGTTCCGTCGTTGTCGTTTTACCGGCATCGATATGCGCCATGATACCGATATTTCTGGTATGCTCAAGTGAGTACTCTCTGGGCATAATACTTTTTCTCCTCTTTTATTCCGATTAATATCTGTAGTGGGCAAAGGCCTTGTTGGCTTCTGCCATCTTGTGGGTGTCTTCCTTTTTCTTGAATGCACCGCCCATGCCTGCCTTCGCGTCCATGATCTCGTTGGCGAGTCTTTCCGCCATCGTCTTCTCACCGCGGGCTCTTGCATAGGTAATGATCCAACGGAGACCCAGGGTCAGTCTGCGCTCTGCGCGGACCTCCATGGGCACCTGATAGTTAGAACCGCCGACACGGCGGGCCTTGACCTCGAGCACGGGCATAACGTTCTCGAGCGCGGCCTGGAACACGTCGAACGCGTTCTCACCGCTCTTGGCCTCGATCATCGCGAAAGCATCGTAAACGATCTTCTGCGCGACGCCTTTTTTACCGTCGTACATGATGTTGTTGATCAGCTTTGTGACAAGCTGGGAGTTGTACAACGGATCCGGCAGTACTTCTCTTTTGGAAATTTGACCTCTTCTAGGCACTGTACTTCCCTCCTTCATTAAATATGATATCATAGGTACTCGAATTATGAAATTCGTAAGTGCTCGTTTTTGCGATCGTCAGTTATACCACTATACCATCACAGCACGTGAGCACATATTACGTCCGGCTGTACCTTATTTCTTCGGACGTTTTGCTCCGTACTTGGAGCGGCCCTGCTTACGGTTGGCGACGCCCTGGGTATCGAGCGTACCGCGAATGATGTGGTAACGGACACCGGTCAGGTCACGAACACGTCCACCGCGGATCAGAAC
>JAGHTD010000120.1 GCA_018065475.1 Candidatus Colimorpha enterica | reverse complement strand
ATCTGAAGATTGAAGCCGCCGGTGTATCCGTCAACGTCGATAACTTCGCCGATGAAATACAGCCCGCTTACCTTCTTTGACTCCATCGTTTTAGGGTTAAGTTCCTTTACCGAAACGCCGCCCCTTGTGATGATCGCTTCGTCGATCGGTCTCGTACCGGTGATTTCAAATCTGAAGTCCTTAAGAAGCGAAACGATCTTCGCCCTTTCTTCCTTGGTGACAGAGTTGATCTTCTTTTCGGGGTCTATCCCCGTCCTATCGACGAAAACAGGGATCATTTTTGACGGAAGAAGAGCCGAAAGAGAGTTTGCGAAGTTACGGTTGATATTCTCCGAGAAATCACGAAGGAGCCGTTCGTCAAGCTTTTTCTCATCAAGAGCCGGCTTGAGGTCGATTGATAGTGAATATCTGTGATCTTTGAAACCGTCGATATACGCAGAAGAGGAAAGGATGACGGGCCCGGTCAAGCCGAAATGGGTGAACATCATTTCGCCGAAATCGCCGTAGATCTTCTTTCCGTCTTTGAAAAGAGAGATCTCGACGTTTTTGAGTGACAGTCCCATCATCTTCGGGCAGTCCTTTGAAGGTGAAACGAGAGGAATAAGCGATGGCTTTGGAGGTGTCACCTCGATCCCGAGTTCCTCCGCAAAACGGTATCCGTCTCCGGTCGAGCCCGTAAGAGGATAAGATCTTCCTCCGGTGGCGACGACGACTGCATCATAATAATATTCTTTACCGCCTGCCGTAATTCCGCGTATTCTGCCGTTCTCGCAAACAAGACCGCTGACAGTGCGGAATACTGTCTTCTTCTTTACAACTCCGTACAGAGCATCTACGATCGAATACGCGCTGTCTGACTGAGGAAAAACACGGTTTCCCCTTTCAGTTTTGAGAGGTACACCGTGATTTTCAAAAAAGTCGATGGTATCGGAAGGAGCAAAGCGATTAACGGACGAATACAGAAAGCTCGGATTTGTAGGGATATTCTTCACAAAATCGGAAGGCGAGCAGTTGTTTGTAACGTTGCATCTGCCTTTTCCGGTTATCGCGAGCTTTCTTCCGCACTTATCGTTCTTCTCGAACAGGGTCACGTCATAGCCGTTTTCGATAAGGAGCGCGGCGCACATCATTCCGGCGGCACCGCCCCCTACAATGGCGATCCTGCTCATTTTCTGCTTCCCTTATCGTAAACGTCGTAATCGTCCCAGATACTTTCAAGACGGCTGAAAATGTCCTGAAGCTCATTTTTCTTTTTGGACGAAACGGCGGCGATAAGAGCGTCAATTACGGTAAGAGGAGATACGATCGAATCCGAGAAGGACGAAATGTCGGCCTTTGCGTAAAGCTTGGCGTCCGCCTGCGCCGAGATGGGCGAAAACTCGCCGTCGGTGAGCGCGACGATATAAGCGTTCTGCTGTTTTGCGAAATCGACGGCGTTGATGATCCTCTTTGAATATCTCGGGAAGCTGATAGCGATCACGACGTCGTTTTCGTTAAGGTGTATAAGCTGCTCGAATATCTCCGATCCGCTCGTGGTCTGAACGAGGGTGGCATTTCTGAAAATAAATCTGAAGTTGTAGGCAAGAAAACTTGCGAGAAACGCCGAGGAACGCATACCGATGATATAGATATGCTCGGCCTACAGGATATGATCGACAGCGGCGGCAAAATGATCTCTGTTTACGCTGTTGATCGTTGCCCTTATCTTGGTGATCTCGGATGAAAGGACGTAATCAATAATGTCTCCTTTGACGAGATCGTCCGAAACCTCCATTCTCTGCACCGTCGTGAGTTTTGATCTCACGATCTCGCGGAGAGCATACTGAAACTTCGGGTATCCGTCAAAACCGAGAGAGGATGCGAACCTCACGACGGTCGATTCGCTGACACCCGTAACCTCACCGAGCTTGCTTGCGGTCATAAAAGAAGCCTTGTCGTAGTTTTCAAGAATATAATTTCCTATTGCCTTCTGTCCCTTTGACATCTCGGGCAATGATTCTTTTATCGAAGAAAGAAGATCGTTTGCCATATTACGCTCCAATATGAATATTGAAAAATAGTATCCTTCATTTTTGTACATATTATAGACCATTTTTGAAAAAATGTCAAGTGAAATGAACAAAATCATTCATATTTTTTCAAAAAGTTTTGTATTGACGAAACCGACGGAACATGGTAAAATATTATCGGAGGTGATGACATGTCAGAAATCAAAAAAACTTACGCAGCGATTGATCTCAAGTCGTTTTACGCATCCGTCGAATGCGCCGCAAGACATCTCGATCCTCTCAAAACCAACCTGATCGTGGCCGATACGACAAGGACGGAAAAGACGATCTGCCTTGCAGTTTCCCCTACCCTCAAAGCATATGGGATACCCGGCAGACCGAGACTTTTTGAGGTAGTGCAGAAGGTCGAGGAGATAAATGCCGTCAGGTCGGCAAACGCTCCCGGCGGGAAACTGTTGAGAACTTCGGTTCTTGACGAGGAGATAAGGAGTGATCCTACCGTCGCACTCGGTTATCTCGTTGCCTCTCCCCGTATGCTCGAATATATGAACGTCAGCACGAGGATCTACGAAATATATAAGAGATATATATCACCGGAGGATATTCACGTTTATTCAATAGACGAGGTCTTCATTGATATAACGCAGTATATTGGCAAATACGGGACGACGCCAGAACGGCTCGTCGAAAAAATGATCTCCGACGTTTTTGAAGAAACGGGAATAACGGCGACAGCAGGCATAGGGGATAATCTCTTCCTCGCAAAGGTCGCAATGGATATCGTCGCAAAGCACAAAAAGCCGGATGCACGTGGTGTCAGGATCGCTTCCCTTTCGGAAACCGGATTCAGAGAACAGCTATGGGACCATAAACCTCTCACCGACTTCTGGGGTATCGGAAAGGGCTACGTAAAGCGGCTTGCATCACTCGGACTTGAAACTCTCGGCGACATCGCGCTCTGCTCCGTATCAAAAGAAAGGTTTTACAACATTGACACGTTATACAAGACGTTCGGCGTCAACGCGGAGATACTCATCGACCACGCGTGGGGATACGAGGCCTGCGGTATAGCTGACATAAAGATCTACCGCCCGAAGAACAACAGTCTCAGCATAGGACAGGTGCTGAAAGAGCCGTATAATGCCGCAAAAACCGAGATAATCGTCAAGGAAATGGCGGACAGTCTCGGTGTCAGTCTTGCCGAAAAAGGACTTGAAACCGACAGAATATCGCTTTACATCGGCTACGATTCTTCAAACACGGTCACATCGGATCATAAGTATGAAACCGAGACCGACAGATACGGAAAGACCGTACCGAAGGCGGCGCACGGCTACGTCAGACTTAAAAGCAAAACGGCTCTCTCATCGAAGATCACCGCGGCGGCAAAGGCGCTGTTCGGAAGGATATACGACGAAAGACTGTATTCACGCAGAATAAACATCGTCGCCGAGAACGTGACCTTCAATAACGTTTTCGGAGGTGCGGACGTCGAGCAGGTCGGACTGTTTACGGACGATACGGAAGACAACGAGCTCGGCTCGGTTCAGTCGGCGGTTATGAAGCTGAACGGCAGATACGGCAAAAACACCGTACTGAAAGCGATAGACTACGAAGACGGGGCGACGACGATCGAACGCAACGGGCAGATAGGCGGTCATAAATCATGAACGATAAATATAAAAGCATACTTCATTCAGAAAGACCGTCAAAACCCGAAGGCGAAAGAATGACGCTTTCGGAACGCGCCTCACACTTTTCCCCGTTTGCCGCGCTCGTAGGTTACGGTGACATGATCGACGGCACGAACGTCGAAGAAGCCGAAATACCGATCTACGACGATGAATACCGTTCAAACGTAGGAGTGGTTCTTTCCGCGATTGAGGGCAAAGGAAGAGTTCACGAGAAAGCGCTTATCTCTTATTACGTCACGGATGATAAAGGCAACGCTTTGTCATTCAATTCTCTCGATACCGTAATTATCAAAATCAACAAGGACGAGCAATCAGTATATCTCGACAACGGTCAGAAACTGATGATAAAAGATATCGTCAGCATAAAAACAAAAAAATGACCTCAGCCATCGGATGCCGGAAGTGACGCCCGAAGCCGAGGCAATGGTACATCTTTGACCCTGCGACATCATTCAAAAAATCCCTTTTGCAGATGCAAAAGGGACTTTTTGATGGTGGGCCATCTAGGACTCGAACCTAGGACAGACCGGTTATGAGCCGGTAGCTCTAACCAACTGAGCTAATGGCCCTCAGTTGAACGGATAGATTATAGCACCTTTTGACCGTTTTGTCAATAGTTTGGCGAAAAATAAAAACCGCATAAGCGGTTTTTATTTATTATTCTGCCTGAGCAGGAGCTCCGACGGGGCAAGTGTTTGCGCAGTTGCCGCAATCGATGCAAAGTTCGGGATCGATCTCGTACTTGCCGTCTCCTTCTTTAATAGCGCCTACGGGGCACTCATCTGCACATGCGCCGCAAGACAGGCAATCATCACTAATCTTATAAGCCATAATGTACCAACCTTTCCGAAAGGGCTTGCCTTTCAATGTTATTACGATAGTATTATATCATATATTCAGATGAAAATCAATACATTTATTTATTTGTTTGATTATTTGTCTGATTATTTTTAGGTTTTTTTTCGGTTTGATTCTTTTTTACGACGCCTTTGACCTCAAGCCCCTTGCCTTCGTAGGTGTGGACGTTCTGATTTGCGTCAAGA
>JAGHTD010000284.1 GCA_018065475.1 Candidatus Colimorpha enterica | reverse complement strand
ATATAATAATCAACAGAAAATAAATTATTAAAAAACTCTTTACATTTTGCCTCATTTGTGGTATGATATAGTGTATATTTATTATCGGAGCTGGCAATGGCAGAAATGGATTTCAAATGCTTCGTCTCGCAGACGCACAGCGTCGGTGAGACCGAAAAAATAGGTGCGGACTTCGGCAGATATCTCCTTGAAAAGGGAGAAAAGACCGCGTTCATCGCCATGTACGGCGACCTCGGTGCGGGAAAGACCGCTTTCATACGCGGACTTTCGTCTTCCGTGACGCCCGGTGCATCCGTTCCATCCCCCACTTACACGATAGTAAACGAATATGACGACGGCAAAAACCGCCTCTACCACTTTGATATGTACCGCATAGAGACAGAGGATGACCTCGAATCGATCGGCTTTTACGATTATTCCGACGGAATGATCGCCGCCGAATGGTGCGAAAAGATCCCCTATGCCCTGCCAGAGACCTATTACAAAGTGGAGATCGGCAAGACAGGTGCAAACGACCGCACCGTCACCGTCAGAAAGACAGGAGATGATGACAAGTGACTGTTCTTGCTCTCGATTCAACCGAAAAGACCGCCTCAGCCGCGCTGACGGCAAACGGCAGACTGATAGCAGAAGTCACCCTTAATACGGGCAACACGCACAGCGAGCATCTCCTCCCGATGATCGACGGAATAATGAAATGCTCCGGCCTCGGCTACGATGACATCGACCTTTTCGCGTTTTCGGCAGGCCCCGGCTCCTTCACCGGAGTGAGGATAGGCGCCGCAACGGTGAAAGGCCTTGCCTTCGGCAGAAACAAGCCGTGCGTCGGCGTTTCGGCTCTCGAAGCTATGGCGTATTCGCTCCCCTTCGTCAGCGGGATCATCTGTCCCGTCATGGACGCAAGGCGTTCACAGCTCTACAATGCGCTGTTCAGATCCGACGGGCAGAACATCGTCCGTCTGACCGAGGACAGGACGATCCCCGCCGATGTCCTCGCCGACGAGCTCTCGGCTCTCGGAGAAAAGACGGCGTTCATAGGCGGCGGATACGACATAATCGCAAAAGCGGCAGACGGCAAGATCGACGTAATAAACACCTCGGAGGCGCTGAAATACGAATCCGCGCTTTCGGTAGCGATTCTCGCCGAAAAGCAATATAACGAAGGAAACTACGTTTCCGACGTTGATTTAAGACCGATATATCTCCGTCCCTCTCAGGCGGAAAGAATGAAAAACGGAGACAACTCCTGAAAGGACAATAAAATGAAAATTGCAATAGGATGCGACCACGGCGCATATATTCTCAAAGACAAGGTAAAAGCTCACCTCGCCGAAAAAGGCATTGAGGTAATCGACTGCGGCACAAACGGTCCCGAATCTGTCCACTACCCCGTTTACGCAAAGAGCGTATGCAAGGCAGTCCAGGCAAAGGAAGCCGACCTCGGCATTCTCCTCTGCACGACGGGCATCGGAATGAGCATGGCAGCGAACAAGTTCAGAGGCATAAGAGCCGCTCTCTGCTCCACCGAATACCAGGCGGACATGACGAGATCCCATAACGACGCAAACGTGCTCGTTCTCGGCGCGGGCGTGACGGGCGAAGGCCTTTCGCTCCGTATCGTTGACGCGTTCCTCAGCTCCTCCTTCCTCGGCGGACGCCACGCCGTCCGTGTCGGAATGATCGAAGAGATCGAAAACGAAGAATACGGCAATAAATGAGCAAGGTCAGCTGGAAAGGCAGTGTCCTCACCTCCCCCGTTCCTGCCGTAATGGTCACCTGCGGAGACGAAGAAAACTGCAACATCATTACGATCGGATGGACGGGCACGGTGTGTTCAAAGCCGCCGATGACCTACATTTCCGTCAAGCCGGAACGGTATTCCTACAATATCATAAAGGAAAAGATGGAGTTCTGCATCAACTTTGCCCCGTCTTCGATGTATAAGCAGGTCGATTACTGCGGAATATTCACCGGGAAAAAGGTCGATAAGTTCGCAAAATGCGGATTCACCAAGGGCAAGCCGTCGGTCATCTCGACCCCGACTATCGAGGAGTGTCCGCTGACGCTCGAATGCAAGGTAACGCAGATCATCCCTCTCGGCTGTCACGATATGTTTCTCGCCGAGATCGTCGCCTGCGACATAGACGAAAGTCTCATCGACAAGGACGGAAAGCTTCACATCGAGAAGGCGGATCTCATCGCCTATTCGCACGGTGATTACCGCGCTCTCGGCAGAAAGCTCGGTTCCTTCGGCTGTTCGTCGGTCAAAAAGCATAAAAAAAACTATAAAACACAGGATAAAAAATCATGAAAAGAATTACGGTAAAAGAAATCTACAAGGATCCCTCCGCTTACGCGGACAAGAAAATCACGGTCGCCGGCTGGTGCCGCTCCATCAGAGCCAACAACAACGTCGGCTTCATCGACCTCAACGACGGAAGCACGCTTCCCTGCCTTCAGGTAGTCATCGAAGCGGATAAGCTCTCAAACTTTGCCGACATAGCAAAGCAGAACGTCGGCGCTTCCTTCGTCATAAACGGCACTCTCGTCCTCACTCCCGACGCAAAACAGCCCTTTGAGCTGAAAGCGGAAGAGGCGGAGGTCGAAGGCACCTCGACGCCCGATTATCCCCTTCAGAAGAAGCGTCATTCCGACGAGTTCCTCCGCACCATCGCACATCTCCGTCCGAGGACGAACAAATACGAGGCGGTATTCAGAGTACGCTCCGTCGCCGCTTACGCTCTCCATAGGTTCTTCCAGGAAAGAAACTTCGTTTACGTCCACACGCCTCTCATCACGGGAAGCGACTGCGAGGGTGCAGGCGAAATGTTCAGGGTAACCACC
>JAGHTD010000267.1 GCA_018065475.1 Candidatus Colimorpha enterica | reverse complement strand
GCGTAGTAGAGGAGCTTCGGCTTTTCCTCGATTTTGAGAAGCCCGCTTATGACCTCATTGAGCGTTCCGTCGCCTCCGCAGCATATCACGAGCCCGTATTTGCCCGCTTCCGCCGCCGCGATGTCGGTCGCCTCGCCCTTGGCGGAGGTGATCCTTATCGTCGGCTCGTAGCCCTGCGCGTTCAGCGACGTCACAAGGTCGAAAAGCTCGTTTTTTATTTTCATTTTTCCGGCGACCGGATTTACGATTATCAGAGTTTTTATCATTTCAAAAGACCTCTTATACTGTAATATCATAATTATACATTATATTTGCCCGTTATATATGAATAATGTGTTAATTGTTATCGCCATGTTGACAGAACGGCTGTCTTGTGGTAAAATAAGAAAAAAACCGGAGAAAAGTATGAAGATAAAAGTAGTGCGCAAAAGCATCGCGGAGGTCAGAGATCTTCCCGCTCCAAAGCACAAAAGTCCGAAAAAAAGTCTGCCCGCCCTGCGTCTTCTCATGAAGACGGTCGGTGCCGGAGATCTGAAAGACGTTTCGTTCAAGTGCAATTTCATAAATATCCCGTCGATACCCGACGAGCCCTGCCTCGTGCTGATGAACCATTCGGCGTTCATCGACCTTGAGATCGCGTCGTCGCTCTTTTATCCGAAGCCGCTCGCCATCGTCTGCACGTCCGACGGGCTTGTGGGCAAGGAAGGGCTGATGAGAAACCTCGGCTGTATCCCGACAAACAAGTTCGTCACCGATCCTTCGCTCATTTCGGACATCGGCCACGCGATACGCAAGAACCGCACTCACGTGCTGATGTACCCGGAGGCGAGCTACACCTTCGACGGGTGCGCGACACCCCTGCCGAAGCATTTCGGCGTATTTCTGAAGCTTCTGAAAGCACACGTGCTGATGATAACCACCCACGGCGCATTTCTCCGCGATCCCCTCTACAATATGCTCCAAAAGCGCAAGGTACACGTCGAGGCGGACGTGAAAATGCTTTTTACCGCCGACGAGCTGAAGGCGAAGAAAGCCGACGAGATCGATGAGATCGTCGAAAAGGAGTTCACCTTCGACGGCTTCGGCTGGCAGAAGGAGCAGGGCGTGGAGATAACCGAGCCGTTCCGTGCCGACGGGCTTGAAAGAATACTCTACAAGTGCCCTGTCTGCGGCGCGGAAGGAAGGACGAAGGGAGAGGGAACGCACCTGAAATGCTCCTGCGGGCTCGATCTCGAGCTGTCGCCCCTCGGCGAGCTCCTGCCGTCAAACGGCGAAAAGGTCTTCGCCCATATCCCCGACTGGTACCGCTGGGAGAGGGAAGAGGTCAGAAAAGAGATCGAAAACGGAGAATATGACCTCTCTTTCGATTGCAGGATAATCGTTTTCAGAGATTTCAAGGCGGTTTACGACGTCGGCAGAGACCACCTCACGCACGACCTTAACGGCTTTACGCTGACGGGGGAGGACGGGCTTGAATATCACCGCTCTCCTACGGCTTGCTACAGTCTCTACGCCGATTATTACTGGTACGAGATAGGCGATATGGTCTGCATAGGAGACAACGAAATGCAGTTTTACTGTTTCCCCGACGAGGGCTCCGGCGTTTCGGTCGCCAAGGCCCGCCTCGCCGCCGAGGAAATGTATAAGATGATGAGGAAAAAGTAAAGAATATTGTCTTCCGCTTGGTACCATTCGGAAGAAGCACACACTTTACGAAAATGACGCACTGTCAACCTTCCTCCGGGAGGAAGGTGTCGCCGTAGGCGACAAAAGGAGCTCGCGGTTTAATGAAGTTAGTATCGGAATGAATAGAAACGATACAAAATTGGCAGTTATTCATCCCTCGGTGAAGTTTTACAAATAATAAAGCGATCGCCGGGCTCCTCCACCGCTACGCGGAGCCCCCTCCCGGAGGGAGCTGGACAAACGCCGACGTTTTCATTCCAAATGAAATCGGAAAAAATGTATATTTTCATACGGGGTGTCGAAGGCGCCACCCCCTACTACATTGTAACAATTAACACTTTACTTTTCAGAAAACATATGGTATAATAGAAAAAAGGGGG
>JAGHTD010000089.1 GCA_018065475.1 Candidatus Colimorpha enterica | reverse complement strand
ATTGCTTCGTTTCACTTCGCAATGTGAAATGAAATAAATCCCGCTTTCACGCACGAAGTGCATTTCACACGCCGAAGGCGTATTTCACGCGCTTGCGCATTTCACAAATCCCGTAAGGGATTTATTTCGTTGTGGAGTGTCCTTTAGAACACTCCGCATGTGCGGTCTTTTTTCAATATCAGAACTTGACTTTGTTTGCGATGTAGTCGCGAAGCTCGGAGATCGGAAGTCTGATCTGCTCCATGGTGTCTCTGTCTCTGACGGTGACGCAGTTGTCTGCCTCGATGCCCTTTTCGGGATCGCCGACGGTCTGAAAATCGACGGTGATGCAGAGAGGCGTGCCGATCTCGTCCTGACGGCGGTATCTCTTACCGATCGAGCCGGCGTCGTCGTAGTCGATCATATAGTCGCCTGCGAGGTCGGAGTAGATCTCGTTTGCCTTGTCGGCGAGTTTCTTCGAGAGAGGAAGAACGGCCGCCTTGAAGGGAGCGAGAAAGGGATGGAGACGGAGGACGGTGCGGACGTCGTTCTTTTCGGCGTCGATAACCTCTTCGTCGTATGCGTCGCAGAGGAATGCGAGGAAGGAACGCTCTACGCCGAGAGACGGCTCGACGACGTAGGGGATGTAATGCTCGTTTGTTTCCTGGTCGAAGTAGGTGAGATCCTTGCCGGATACTGTCTGATGCTGTGTGAGGTCGTAGTTGGTACGGTCTGCAACGCCCCAGAGCTCGCCCCAGCCGAACGGGAACATGAACTCGAAGTCGGTGGTCGCCTTGGAGTAGAAGCAGAGTTCCTCGGGATCGTGGTCGCGGAGACGGAGGTTTTCCTCTTTGATACCGAGGGAGAGCAGCCAGTCCTTGCAGAACGAACGCCAGTAGTTGAACCAGTCGAGGTCGGTGTCGGGCTTGCAGAAGAACTCAAGCTCCATCTGCTCAAACTCTCTTACGCGGAAGATGAAGTTTCCGGGTGTGATCTCGTTTCTGAAGGACTTACCTATCTGACCGATACCGAAGGGGAGCTTTCTTCTCGTCGTTCTCTGTACGTTTGCGAAGTTGACGAAGATACCCTGCGCGGTCTCGGGACGGAGATATACGGTGTTCTTCGCGTCCTCGGTAACGCCCTGGAAGGTTTTGAACATAAGGTTGAACTGACGGATGTCGGTGAAGTTATGCTTCCCGCAGGAAGGACAGGGGATGTTGTTGTTTTCGACAAAGTCCTTCATCTCCTGCTGAGAGAAGGCGTCGATCGGCTTTTCGAGGGCGACACCGTTTGAAGCGCACCAGTCCTCGATGAGCTTGTCGGCACGGAATCTTTCCTTGCACTCACGGCAGTCCATAAGAGGATCGGAGAAGCCGCCGAGGTGTCCCGAAGCGACCCACGTCTGGGGGTTCATGAGGATAGCGGCGTCAAGGCCTACGTTGTAGGGGTTCTGCTGTACGAACTTCTTCCACCACGCGCGCTTGATGTTGTTCTTGAGCTCTGCGCCGAGAGGGCCGTAGTCCCAGGTGTTTGCGAGACCGCCGTAGATCTCGGAGCCCGCATATACGAAGCCCCTGCCTTTGCAGAGGGCGACGAGTTTGTCCATTGTTTTTTCTGTGTTCTTCATTCTGTTCCTCCTGATCAACCCTGATACTTGTATTTCGAGAAGTATTCGGTTGCTTTTGTTACGTTTGCGTTGAAATAGGCGTCGTCACCGCTTCCCACGGTGCTGCCGGGGTAATTGTATTCGAGAACGTTCATCCTCGAATAAGCGAATATAAGCTCGAGATTGTCTTCAAGATCGGACGATTTGAAATTCGTCTCGAAATAGCCGGAGTATTTTGTGTAGAGACCTGCCGCGCCGTTCATGTTCTTCTGCGTGAGGTAGTTCTTGCAGAGCTGTTTTGCGAGCGAAACGCCGACCTTGCGGCGGGACGTGTCGCCGTCGGAATAATCCGGGAAACGGAGCATATCGAGACATTTCTTTCCGTTCAGCTTCTGCGAGCCCTTTTTCAGGTTGATGTTAAGTCCTTTTTCGGCGTTGACGTACTGCATATTGGTGCTGACGTAGTAGGTTATTCCTCCGAGATCGTCGATGAGTTTGATGAAATCATCGCCCGTGATCACGGCGTAGTAATCTATCGGGAGCCCGGTAAGGGCAGCGACCTTGGAGCAGAGGGCGGAAACGCCCTTCGCCGCGTAGAGATTTTCAAGCGTCGTGTAAAGGCCGTCGATGGAGATCCTCGTCTTTGCGGGTACCGAGCAGAAAATGCAGTCACCCGTTTCCTTATCGACGTGGATGAGGATGAGGGCGTCGGTCTCGACGCGCCTCGGCTGCTTCGGGAATCCGTGCTCGTCATTTCCGCTGACGGTGTAATCGTCGAAGAGAGAGGGCTGATAATCCGTCCCGACTATGAGAGCGGTGAAGGATTCGCCCTTGATTGACGAGAGATCGACGGGATTGTATTCCTGCGTATCTGCGGTGAAGTCACCGGTATCGTCGGGATCTGCCGTATCGACGGGCGTATCGCTGTTGATGACGTTTTTTGACAGCTTGATAAGTCCGAAGGCGCAGAGGCCGAAAATCACGACGGACATCAGAAATGTCATTATGAAGTTTCTGAAGGCAGACATGGCACATCCTCCGATCGAATATTTATCTGAAGTATTATACATCATTTTACTCTTTTTTTCAATAGCGAAAACGATATTTTAATAAAAAAGCGCATATAAGCACCGAATAATGCCGCCAAACTTCGATTTTATAGTTATAACTATTGACTTTTTCCGAAAATGCGGTATAATATTAGAGATTGCTTAAAATTACTATGCTTCAATCTGGAGGATTATAAAATGAGTCTCAAAAGCACAAACAAGCTCAATGCAAATACCGTCGAGCTGATCTTCAACATCGACAAGAAGTCGTTTGACGACGCCGTAAACTCTGTTTACAAGAAAGAAGCCGCAAAGATCACCATCCCCGGCTTCCGTAAGGGCAAGGCACCCCGCGCAATAGTCGAGAAAATGTACGGAACCGGCTTCTTCTACGACGAAGCCATCAACCAGATCGCACCCTACGCGTACGGCGCGGCTCTTGACGAGGCAGGCGAACAGCCCGTCGGTCAGGCGGATTTTGAAATACTTACGATAGACGACAACGGCGTTGACATCAAGGCCACCTTCCCCGTAAAGCCCGAGTGCAAGATCGAGGGCTACAAGGGTATCGAGGTCGAGAGAAAGGTTCTTCCCGTTACTGACGCTGACGTTGACGCAAGGATCGACGCCGCACGTCACCGCAACTCCCGCACCGTTGACGTCGAGGGACGCGCTGCCGCAGACGGCGACATCGCAGTCATCGACTACGAAGGAAGCGTTGACGGCGTTCCCTTCGAGGGCGGCAAGGGTTCCGATTACGACCTCAAGCTCGGTTCCAACACCTTCATCCCCGGCTTCGAGGCACAGATCGTCGGTCATAACATCGGCGAAAACTTCGACGTAAACGTCACCTTCCCCGAGGATTACCACGCAGAGGAGCTCAAGGGCAAGGCGGCGGTATTCGCAGTAGCGCTCAAGGGTCTCAAGGCAGAAGAGCTTCCCGCACTTGACGACGAGTTCGCCAAGGACGTTTCCGAGTTCGACACCTTCGACGAGTACAAGGCAGATATAAAGAAGAATATCGAGAACGAGCACAAGGATCAGGCAGACCGTGAAGTCTCCGACAAGATCTTCGAGGCGCTCGCCGACAAGCTCGAGGCAGACATCCCCGAGGCAATGTACGCAAACGAAGTCGAGCAGCAGATCAACGATTTCGAGTACCGTCTCCAGTCCAGCGGTCTCAAGATGGATATGTACCTCAAGTACG
>JAGHTD010000309.1 GCA_018065475.1 Candidatus Colimorpha enterica | reverse complement strand
AGAGCGTCCTGATCCGGCTTGGGGATGACGCCGCTTATGATCAGCTTTTCCGCCTCGTCGGGTTCCTTCGGTTCCGGTTCTTCCGGCTCGGTCTCGGGAGCGGTGGTTGTCTCCGGCTCCGTCGTCTCCTCCGGGGAGGTGCTTTCTGCGGAGGTCGTCTCTTCCGACGAGGAAGTCCCGTCGGGGGACGTCGTTTCATCCGCCGTCGTCTCCTCCGGGACGGTGGTTTCGGGAGACGAGGTGTCTTCGGAGGTCGTGTCCTCCGGGACTACGTACTGCGCGTTTATCAGCTCGTCGAGCTTCGCCTTCGCCGCCTTTGCCTCACTTTCGGTCCCGTACTGTCCGACGGAAAGTACTTCCTTTCCGGCTTCCTTTCCGACGGTGACGGATCTGAAAATGACCGTATTCTCTCCGAGGAAGGAACGCACGCGGTCGGCGATCAGAGCGAAAGGCGCCGTTTGGGTGGTTTCGATATTTATATGGTAGCATCCGACGAGCGGTGTTTTGCCGTCCGCGGGTGCTTCGTAATTTCCGTCAGCGTTTTTGACGAGGTTCTGCTCGTATGCGACGTGGAGCGACGGATAAGGTAGCGTACCCATTTCCGTCATTACGTTGTCGGAGTTTTCCGTGCCGTAGATATAGCCGTTTTCGGCTGCGGTCCTGTAAGAAGCCGCAACCGAAGAGCCATATTCGAGCGCCACGCGCACAAGGTACCCGTCCTCGGGTGCCTCGGTATTTTCCTGACCGTTTACCCTCATTCCGCCGACGAACAGAAAGTAGATGGCGTAACAGAAGGTGCCGGCAAGAGTACCGATAACGAGAAGAAGAACGAGAATGCGCATAAAGAACGTCTTGTCGAAGCGCAGTTTCTTCTTCTTTTTGTTATTTTGCGATATTGTACTCACCCCTTATAAGAATATTGACATTGTCGGAGGCGGCGGTCAGTCCCCTGCCGTCTGCCTTCGGAATGACGAGGTAATGGTTGACAAGGAGCGGCGAGCCGTTTATGACGTAATTGCCGGCAGTGAGGTCGCTGATACCCACGCCGTTTCTGATATTCGTCGCCGAGGTGATGAGCGCGGTCGCGCTTCCCTCGGTGATGATGATCTCGCACACTCCCTTTGCCATAACGGTCTGTCCCTTTGAGAGCGAGACAGCCGTGTAGTTGCCGCCCGAAATGTTTGCGATATCTTCCGCCTTGACGTAGTCGGCTTCGATCTTTTTCATGACGTTTTCCGCGATCTCGGGGCCGAGAACGTCGTTTACGTAGCTGAGGGAAACGAGTGGATCGTCAGCAGTCGTGTATTCCGAATCCGCCGCCGCAAAAACGGTCAGCAGCGACGCGACGATTATGAACGCTGTCAGCGTGCGGGAAAAACCTTTTTTCATATTTTTCTTCCTTTCGGGCTCCGTGATTTCCGGAGTTTATCTTGATTTCTGCGGGAGCTTGGCTATATCCGAAGCGTCGAGAGTGATTCCCGACGAAGGGACCTTGTTCTTTCTGTATCTCTTGGAGTTGATGCCGAAGAAGTCGGGATCGGAGATGACCGAGAGCACGCTGCCGCCGTTTTTGAGCGAAATGAGCGTCGCTCCCTGCGAGGATTTCGTCGCCTTCTCGGTGACTACCTCGGTCGAAACGAGCATTGCGGTCTTTTCTGATACGACGAAGACGTCGGGGGTCTCTTTTGCGCTTTCAAAAGCGACGCCGACGGGGCGGCTTGCCGCCGAGCATACGCCCGTCAGCTTGCGGCGGTTGGACTTGGTCTCGTAGAGAGACATCGGGAGCTTGACCGCCTTGCCGTTCTCGAAGAAGAAGCAGACCTTGATCCCGTCGGGATTGCCGGCATACATTCCTATGACCTTCTCGTCCTCGATGTCGAACTTCAGCTTCGCGGGGACGTAATCGCCGAGCGACGCCGCCTTGCAGGGGTCGAAGTCCGCGATCTTGGCACGGTAGAGCTGGCTCTTGTCGGTGAAGAAGAAGAGATCGGTGGAGTTTGGAAGCTCCGAGTTGAAGACGACGTAGTCGTTCTCTTTCAGCTTCTGCTCGTCGTTTCCGCGGTAGGACTGGAGGGTGATCTTCTTGAAATATCCCTCGGAGGTGAAGACGGCGCGGACGTTGAAGTCCTCGGGGAGGTCGTTCGCCTCGTCGTATTCCTCGATCTCGGAAATATCGGTTATCATCGAGCGGCGCTCCTTGCCGTACTTCTTCTTGACGGCGGTGAGCTGTTCGGTGATGAGGTTGTTCAGCCGAACCTCCGAGCCGATCGTCTTTTCAAGCTCGGCGATCTCGTTCTTCAGCGCGTCGAGCTCCTTTATGCGGTTGATGATGTATTCGCGGTTGATGTTGCGGAGCTTGATCTCGGCGACGTATTCCGCCTGCTCCTTGTTGAGCCCGAAGCCCGCCATGAGGTTGGGGATGACGTCCTTTTCGAGCTTCGTCTCCCTTATGATCTTTATCGCCTTGTCGATGTCGAGAAGGATGATGCCGAGGCCGGTGAGGAGGTTGAGCTTTTCCCTCTTCTTCCCGAGCTGGAAGGTGAGATCCCTCTTCACGCATCCGCGGCGGAAGTTGATCCATTCGAGGAGGATGTCCTTTATGCCCATCTGACGGGGAGTGCCGTCAACGAGGATGTTGAAGTTGCAGTCGAAGGAGTCCTCGAGCGTCGTGAGACGGAAGAGCTTGAGCATCAGCTTGTCGGGATCGGTGCCTCTGCGGAGGTCGATCGTCATCTTGAAGCCCTTTAAGTCGATCTCGTCTCTTATATCGGTGATCTCCTTGATCTTGCCCTCTTTGGTGAGCGCGACGACACGGTCGATTATCGCCTCGATGTTCGTCGTGTAGGGAATCTCGAAAACATCAATGCAGTTCTGCTGTTTGTCGTATTTGTATCTCGCCCTCACTCTGACCGAGCCCCTGCCGGTCTCGAATATCTGGGCGTATTTGTCTCTTTCATATACGATCTCGCCGCCGTAAGGGAAGTCGGGAGCGAGAATGATGTCCATAAGCCGTTCGTTGTCCGTCTTCGGGTTTTTCAGCAGCTTTATCGTGCCGTCGCAGATCTCGTTAAGGTTGAACGAGCAGATATTCGACGCCATACCTACGGCGACGCCGAGGTTGGGGTTGACGAGCACGTTGGGGAAGGAGGTGGGGAGGAGCGTCGGCTCCGTCATGCTTCCGTCGTAGTTCTCCACCATATCGACGGCGTCCCTGTCTATCCCTCCGAAGATCTCCTCGCAGATCTTATCGAGCTTGCACTCGGTGTAACGGGGAGCGGCGCAGTCCATATCCGCGCTGTAATGCTTGCCGAAGGCACCCTTGCTGTCTATCAGCGGGTGAAGGAGCGACTCGTTGGCTCTCGTCAGACGGGCGAGGGTGGCGTATATCGCCTGGTCGCCGTGCGGGTTGAGCTTCATCGTCGCTCCGACGACGTTTGCGGACTTCGTCCTCTCGCCTTTCAGCAGGTTCATATTATACATCGTATAAAGGAGCTTGCGGTGGGAGGGCTTGAAGCCGTCGATGTCGGGTATGGCTCTCGATACGATGACCGACATCGCGTAGGGCATGAAGTTCTTTTCTATCGTGTCGGTGATGAGCTGATCCTGTATCGGAGCGGACGGGAGTATTTCGGGTGTTTTGAGTTCCTGTTTCTTTCTTGGCATTTGCTTTCTTTCCTGTCAAAGTTTTATTACCGTAAAGCCCGACGCCTTGATGAGCCGGTTGAACACGGCAAGGCCAATACCGTCCTTCGACGGCATACGGGCGTATATAGCGTCGAGATCGTCCCTTCCGTCGAATGAACGCAGGCAGGAGAAGAGACGGTGCGCCTGGGTGAGGGAATCGGTCTTTCCGCCGCAGGAGAGTTTTTCTCCGCTTATGAAGGGCATATCCTCGTCGTAGCAGATCACGCCGATCTTTTCTTCGCGTGAACGCAGGTATTCATAGACCTCTTCGTCGCCGCCGTCGAGGATGGTGAGCGGAACGGAGGGAGCGTAATGGCGGTATTTCATCCCCGGTGCGAGGGGCACGCCGTCAAACTTTTTCAGCACGGCGGGGTCTATCTCCACCGTCGGGCATATAAGCGTCAGCATTTCGACCGTGACCGCACCCGGACGGAGGAGCTGTATCGTGTTTTCGTCCTTGAACTTCACGATCGTCGATTCGACGCCGTATTCGCAGTCGCCGCCGTCTATGAGGCAATCGACCCTGCCGTCGAGGTCGTGGACGATATGCGAGAATGAAGTCGGGCTCGGCTTGCCCGAGATGTTAGCCGACGGAGCCGCGATAGGACAGCCGCAGAGCTCTATGAACTCGTGGGCGACGGGGTTTGAAGGCACCCTTATCCCGACGGTGTCAAGTCCGCCCGTGCAGGAATAGGGTATGCAGTCCTTTTTCGGCATTATGACCGTTATCGGCCCCGGCATGAAGGCGTCGGCGAGCTTATAGAAAAGCTCAGACGTCACGCAGTATTTCTCCGCGTCGGCGGGGGATGCGAGATGGACGATCAGCGGATTGTCCGACGGACGCCCCTTTGCCGCGTATATCTTTTTTGCGGCACCGGCGTCGAGAGCGTTCCCTCCGAGGCCGTAAACCGTCTCGGTCGGGAAGGCGACGATCCCGCCGTTTTTTATTATTTCCGCCGCGGGGATCAGATCCTCCCGGCGGGTATAAGCAATTTTTAACGTGTTCATTTCATTGACTGTCAGAAACCCATATTGACGAGCTCCTCGCAAAGCGCGGACCAGAAGGAATATATTTTGTCTTTTTTGCTGTCCGCGACCATAAAATCTATTATTTCCGTGTGTGATACCGATCCGCCTATCTCTCCTCTGTACTCACCGAAGATCGCCGAATCCTTCGGCACAAGGCCGTCGGTGACGGCATCCTTTTCGATGAGGCGGGAGAACATAAGCGGTATGCTCATCACGAAGTCGTTCCCTTTTTCGCCCTTTCTGACCGCCGATGAAAAACTCTGACAGTAAACCCTGTCGGAGAAGAAGGTCTTTTCGGGCGGGGCGGAATCTATCCTTTTGAGCTGTTCGCATACCGTGAAGCAGTCGGGCGCCTCGTCCCCCGCCGTGCGGAAGGCGAGATCTATGAAAAAGGCGTATATTTTCAGTATCCATTTCGGCGCTTTCAGGATAAAGCTCGCTATGGGCGAGCCCCTGTGCGGCGTGGCAAGGGTGGTGAGCGACGCGACCCTGTCCGCCATCCCGAGCGAGTCGATCATATATTTTGAATCGAGTCCGCCCTTGGAGTGCGCGATGATATTGACCTTTTCGGCGCCTTCCTTTTTTAGGATGTTCTCTATCTCTTCTTTGAGCTGAGCGGCGTTGTTCTCGATCGTGCCGAAGCCGTCGATCCCGCTCTTATAGACCGTATAGTTCTGTATTCTGAGAATGCGGTCGATCTTTCCGAAAGAGCGGAAGAAAAGGAAGTCCCTTACGCCCGCGCCGTGGACAAGAAGAATCGGATATTTCGTCTTCATCGCCGCCTCCTCACTTGTTTATTGCCGCCGTTCAGATGTCGAAATCGGTGTTGGCACGGCAGGCAAAATACACCTCGCCGAGGGGTTTTCTGCCTTCGAGCGAGCGGTTTTTGAGCTCCCAAAAATGCTGTTCCATAACTCCGAACGAGCAGGGGAGCAGATAATATCCCGTCTCCTCGGGGTGCTCGAAGCTGACGTATTCGCCGCCGCAGAGACCGCTGTGATCGGTGCCTCCGGAGATGAAAAGTCCCTTTTCGTAGGCGATCTTCATCGCTCTGACCTGCTCCTGCGGGAGAAGGTCGGGGTGGAATACCTCCATGCCGAGAAGCCCCATCTTCATGAGCTCGTCAACGTAGCCGAGCTGGAGATGAGGATGCGCGAGGACGGGAATGCCTCCCGCGTCGCGGATCATACCGATGAGTGTTTCGGCGTCGGGGAAGTGGTAGGGCTCGACGTAATCGGCGGGAGCGGGAACGTGGTAATAGCATTCGTTCCAGAAGGTCTCGTAGTCGCTCGGCTTATACAGTCCCTTTGCGGCCATCGCTCTGAAAATATGCTCGTTGCAGAGCCACACGATACCCTCGTTGTAGTCTCTGACCTCGTTCCAGGTTATGCCCTTGATCTTGCCCTGCTTCACCGACTCGTTGAAGATCGCGTGCGTGAACTCGGTCTCCCTCTCGCCCATACCGATGAGATGACGTTTCATCGCCGGCGTGGTGGGATCGAAGTCGAAGGCAGTAATATGGAACGCGCTGTGGGGGCCGAGAGTGGCTTTTACGCTGAACTCGGCGCCGAAAATGTGTTCCATTCCCTCTCTGTCGCAGATACGCGCGACCTCGTCGTTTGCCGTCACGGTGTCGTGATCGGTGACGGCGATCGCCTTGTAGCCCTCCGCCTTTGCGGTCATGACGAGCTCTTCGGGCGTGAACTTTCCGTCGCTGTGAGTGGAATGAAGATGAAGGTTTGCGTAAGGTTTAAGCATTTTTTATTCCTCCCGGGTCAGTCCCCGATCTCGGATTTCAGTTTTTCCGCGTTGTCGGCGGCGGTGAGCGCGTTAATAAGCTCGCCGATCGCGCCGTTCATAAAGTTGTCGAGAGAGTAGGAGGTGAAGCCGATACGGTGGTCGGTCATCCTGCTCTGCGGGAAGTTGTAGGTACGGATCTTTTCGCTTCTGTCGCCGCTGCCTATCTGCGTGCGGCGCTTTGAGGACATTTCACCCTCTGCCTTTGACCTTTCAAGCTCGTAGAGGCGTGAACGGAGCACCTTCATCGCCTTATCCTTGTTTTTGAGCTGCGAACGCTCGTCCCTGCATTCGACGATAAGCCCCGAGGGCTTGTGGAGGATCCTCACGGCACTTTCGGTCTTGTTGATGTGCTGACCGCCCGCGCCGGAGCTCTTCATCGTGTCGATCTCCAGGTCGTTCTGATCTATATTTATCTCGACTTCCTCGGCTTCGGGAAGCACGGCGACGGTGACGGTCGAGGTGTGTATCCTTCCCTGCGATTCCGTGTCGGGTACTCTCTGCACGCGGTGGACGCCGCTCTCGTACTTCATACGGGAATACGCGCCGTCGCCCTCGATGATGAAGGAGATCTCCTTGTAGCCGCCGAGCTCCGTCTCGTTGGAGTTGACGACCGAGAGCTTGAACCCGTTCTGTGCGCAGTACATTGAGTACATACGGTAGAGGTCGTAGGAGAACAGCGCGGCTTCCTCGCCGCCGACGCCCGCGCGGATCTCGACCACGACGTTCTTGTCGTCGTCCGGGTCCTTCGGTATCAGCAGGAGCTGAAGCTCTCTGTAAAGCTCGTCACACCTCCGGCGGCAATAGCCGACTTCCTCCGCCGCCATATCCTTCATCTCCCTGTCGGAGAGAAGCGCCTCGGCGTCGGCAAGCCGTTTCTCGGTCTCCGCGTACTCGGTGTATTTGGAGATTATCGGTTCAAGCCGTCTCTGCTCCTTCAGGAGCTTCGACAGCTTTACGGGATCGGAAGCGGCAGGGCCGCTGAGCTCGGCGTTTATCGCCTCGTAGTACCTTGCCGCTTCACGTATCTTTTCAAGCATATCAGCTGATGAATGCGAGGCAGCACTTGTAGGTCATATAGAGGTCAAGCTTCGAGATCGCCTCGTAAGGAGCGTGCATCGAGAGCACCGGAACGCCGATGTCTATCGTGTCTATATTCTTGTTTGCTATATACTGTGCGACCGTACCGCCGCCGCCCTGATCGACCTTACCGAGCTCCGCCATCTGCCAGCAGACGCCGTTCTCGTTGAGGAGATTTCTTACCCAGCCGGCGAACTCGGAGGAAGCGTCGGACGTGCCGCTCTTGCCTCTCGAACCGGTGAACTTGGAGATGACGACGCCGCAGTTGACGAAGGAAGCGTTCTTCTTCTCCTGTACCTCGGGGAAGTTGGGATCGAACGCCGCGTTGACGTCGGCGCTGAGGCACTTGGAGTGCGCTCTTACGACTCTCGGATTTGCTCCTCTTGCGTCGCAGATCTCGTCGATGAGGTCGGTGAAAATGGCGCTCTGCATACCGCTGACGCCTATCGAGCCGATCTCTTCCTTGTCGGCGATGATCGCGATGACCGTTTTCTTCGTGTCGGCGCTGTCAAAGAGAGCCGCCATTTCGGGATATGCGCATACTCTGTCGTCGTGGCCGTAGCCGCCGATGAGAGAACGGTCGAGACCTATGTCACGCGCCTTGAGGGCGGGGACTGCGGTCAGCTCCGCGGTGATGAAGTCTTCCTCGGTTATGCCGTATTTCTCGTTGAGGATGCGGAGAAGGTTGAGGCGGATCGCACCGTCGGTCTCCTCCTCACGGTAGGGCTCGGTGCCTATGATGATGTTGAGGCCTTCGCCGGTGATACCCTCCGCAAGCGACTTCGACATCTGATCCTTCGAAAGGTGAACGAGCAGGTCGGAGATGTAGAAGATCGGCTCGTCGTCCTCTTCGCCTATGCAGATATCAATGGTCTTGCCGTCTGCGAGGGTGACTACGCCGTGAAGCGCGAGCGGAACGGTCGTCCACTGATACTTCTTGATACCGCCGTAGTAGTGCGTCTTGAGCAGGCCTATGCCGTCGCTCTCGTAGAGAGGATTCTGTTTGAGGTCAAGGCGGGGGCTGTCGATGTGAGCCGCCATGACGTAAACGCCGTTTTCGAGGGGTTCCTCGCCCATACGGATGAGCAAAAGCTCCTTGCCGCGGTTATTGAGGTAGTATTTGCCTCCGACCTCGAGACTGTCGCCGATCTCGTACTCGACGTAGCC
>JAGHTD010000201.1 GCA_018065475.1 Candidatus Colimorpha enterica | reverse complement strand
CTCTACGCGGCAAGGGAAAAACTCCCCGGCTTCGCCTTCCACCCCGACGACGAAATGCAGAAGGACTTTGAAAAGGCGTTCCCTTACGAGGAGACCGAAGGACAGCTCGTCGCCATCGACGAAGTCAAGCGCGATATGGAAAAGCGCCGCCCGATGGACCGTCTTCTCTGCGGTGACGTCGGTTTCGGAAAGACCGAGGTCGCAGTCAGAGCCGCGTTCAAGGCCGTGCTCTCGGGAAAACAAGTCGCCGTCCTCGTTCCGACCACTATCCTCGCGCTTCAGCACCTTCAGACCTTCTCGTCCCGTGTCAGGGGCTTCCCCGTCAAGGTCGAAATGCTTTCCCGCTTCCGCACGCCGGAGCAGCAGGAGGAGATCCTCCGTCAGCTCCGCCGCGGAGAAATAGATATTCTCATAGGAACGCACAGAATAATATCAAAAGACGTTCAGTTCAGGGACCTCGGCCTCGTCATCATCGACGAGGAACAGCGCTTCGGCGTTGCCGCGAAGGAGAAGCTGAAACAGCTTTCAAACTGCGTCGATACCCTCACCCTTACCGCTACCCCGATCCCCCGCACGCTAAATATGGCGATGAGCGGGATAAGGGATATGTCGGTTCTTGAAGAAGCTCCGAACGACCGTATTCCCGTCCAGACCTACGTCATGGAGCACGACGACGTGATAATCGCCGAGGCGATACGCAAAGAGCTCCGCAGGGGCGGTCAGGTATATTATCTCTGCAACAATATCGAACATCTCGACGCCATCGCCGCAAAGATCGCAAGTGCGGTGCCGGAGGCATCTGTCGCCGTCGCTCACGGACAGATGGAAAAGGAGTTCCTCTCGGATATATGGGAGAATATGCTCTCCGGCAATATCGACGTCCTCGTCTGCACGACGATCATCGAATCCGGCGTTGACGTACCAAACGCAAATACGCTCATCGTCGAGGATGCCGACCGTCTCGGTCTTTCACAGCTTCATCAGATACGCGGACGCGTCGGAAGGTCGTCAAGGCGCGCCTACGCATATTTCACCTTCCGCAAGGGCAGGATCGTCTCGGAAATCGCCGAAAAGCGCCTCTCGGCGATCAAGGAATACACCGAGTTCGGCTCCGGCTTCAAGATCGCTCTCCGCGATCTTGAGATAAGAGGAGCGGGCAACCTTCTCGGCGCGGAGCAGAGCGGACATATCGAAAACGTCGGCTACGACCTCTATATGAAGATCTTAAACGAGGCGATCAAGGACATCAAGGGCGAAAAAGCCGAGGAAAAGAAGGAATGTACCGTCGATCTCGCAGTCAGCGCGTACATTCCCGAAACCTACATCCGCAGTTCCAATCAGCGCATAGACATATACAAGAAGATCTCCCGCATAGAGACCGTCGACGACAACGTGGATATCGTCGATGAGCTTCTTGACAGATACGGCGAAATGCCGAGGCCGGTCATTTCGCTCCTCGACATTGCCCTCATCCGTGCCGTCGCCTCAAACGCAGGTATCGAAAAGATCACGAGAAGGGGCACGAGCGTCATCATAGTCCCCGAACAGCTCGACATCCGGGCGTGGACGGAGATCATAGGCAACCATAAGGGGCAGATCCTCATCAGCGTTGACCGCAAGCCCTACATTACATACAGGGTAAAGAACGAGATCGAGGCGCCCGATATGGCGCTTGACCTCGTGAACGAATACTACGCCGCAAAAAAGAAATTATCGGAGGAAAAATGAGAAACAAGATATTAAAAGCCGTATCGGTACTGCTCATTCTCATCATTACGGTCCCGGTCTTCGCTTCCTGCGGGAAGAAGTACGACACCGTATTTGAGTACAACGGCTATAAGATCACCGAAAATCAGTACTATTACTGGCTTTCGTCCTACAAGAGAAACATTCTTTATTCCTTCACCGACGCGGTGAACACCAAGGAGTTCTGGGGCAGAGAGTATTCCGACGGGCAGACATACGAGGACTATTTCACCTCAAGGATCTGCGAGCAGATACAGAATTATCTCATTGCGGAACAGCTTTTCAAGGATCTCAAGCTGAAGCTTGACGACAAGGTCAAGGCGTCGATAAACGAGGACTTTGACGAGAAGATCTCTATCGCAGGCGGAAGACGTGAGCTCAACGCCGAGCTTGCCGAGATCATGATGAGCATTGACAGTCTGAAAGACTGCTACACAGCCGAAAAGAAGCTCGACGCTGTCACCGATTATCTCTTCGGCGACGGCGGCGTACTCGCTCCGACAGGCGACGATATTATCAAATACTACAACGACAACTACTACCGCATAAAATACATCGTCTTCTACAAGGAAAAGCTCCTCACCGATGAAAACGGCGACTATCTGCGTGACGACGAGGGCAATCCTCTGACCGAAAAGATGACCGACGAGGAGCTTGCCGCCGAATACGCGAAGCTTGAAGCGTGCGAAAAGGAGATCGAAGACGGAGCGCAGTTCAACGACTGTGCGAAGAAGTACAGCGAATACGACGTTTCGTCATATCCGAACGGCTTTCTCTTCTCCGCAAACGAAATAGGCGTTTGGGGCACCGCGATATTCACCGCGACCGCCGCCGCAGAGGTCAACACCCTGTTCAGAGTCGATGAGGACACCG
>JAGHTD010000131.1 GCA_018065475.1 Candidatus Colimorpha enterica | reverse complement strand
GCCGAGATCAAGGCGAACGAAGAAGGCAAATACGTCTTCACAATGCCCGCTTATCCCGTCACAGTAACGGCGGAGTTTGAGGCGATCCCGGACGCCGAGCTTATCGCCGGCGCATTGGCAGGGACGTTCGTCCAGTCCGTTCCCGGCGTGATGGATGTCACGGTCGATCAGTTTGGCGTCAACACCGTCAAGCTCCTCAAAACCGTTGATATGGGTAATAAGGATATTACGGTTGCGGATAACGTATTCTTCGACTTCAATCACTTCTCGCTGACCGACACCGGAAAACTTACGAACAACGGCGTCATCATTCTTCATCAGGAAAATGCCGACATCGTTGAAGATCTGCTCTACGAGGCACCTGGTAATTACGCGGCGGATGAAGAGCTGAAGCTCCCCGACGATGTATCCCCGGATTACGTCATTCCCGCAAGGACGTTTATGACCTCCGAGGTCGGCACAGACCCGGCGTATCAGGAAATGGGCTTTGCCAGCGGAGACGATATGCTTGTTTGGAACAGGGATGTCACAGCCGGCGTGCAGATCGACGTTGCCTATTCTTTGGCATTGGGCGGCAATATCATCGGTGCAAAAGGCGACAACGTCAGACCGACAAAAGTGACGGCAACCAATTTGAAGCTGAATGATGACATTGTGATCGGCGGCAACAACGGCGAAGGCGAAGCAAGTCTCGTGATCGAAAGCATCCCGGGAGACGATCTGTTCCCCGAGACCGTAGGCACCTTTACCGCCAACGGAAAGAAAATCACGCTCAATAAATCCGGCAAGCTGACCGTTTCCGCCAACATCACCTTCGACGAATCAGTGCTTGTCAGCGGTGCGGAGGATATGACCGTCGCCAAGACCGAAAACAAGACGGAAGGCACCGTGACCTACTTCCTCGAGGTCAAGCATGTCCACGATCCCGTTAAGGTCAAAGGTCAGGCACCCACCGAAGAATCCTCCGGCTGGAAAGACTACTACAAGTGCAGCTGCGGCGACCTCTTTGAGGACGCGTCGGGGACGACACCGATCGAAAATCTCGACGCTTGGAAAGCGGTCGGCGGCAGGGGATATCTGCCGGTGCGTGAAAACGAGCCGAACCCTCCGACGTCCGACGCGGGCTATCTTAACGGTTGTATCGTACTGTTTGCTCTTTCCTCCGTCGGGCTTTGCGCCTGCCTTGTTTCCGACAGAAAGAGACGGAATAAGCAATATTATCCGACGTAAGCGGCGGCAGCGGTGAAAAACGGCTGCCGCCGTTTTCTGTTTGCCGGAGAGGGAAGGTCATTCTTTGACATTCTTCCGAGCTTCGGCAAAAGTTTTTCCGTGGCTGTCACGGCTCCGCTTTTTCGCCGCAGAGGCAAAATATTTGCGTCACGGACAAAAAAAAGTTGCTTTAACTATTGCAAAAAAGGGAAAAAAGGGGTACAATATAATCGGTATCTTTTGAGATGCCAAAACGGAGAAAAAAATGACAAGATTTGTATATGCCGACAACGCGGCAACCACCAACGTTTCCGAAAACGTATTAAACGCCATGCTCCCCTATTTCAAGGGCAGCTACGGCAATCCTTCAAGTCTCTATTCTCTCGGCAGAGAGACCTCTGCGGCCGTTGCCGGGGCAAGAGAAAAAATAGCCGAAATACTCGGGGCAAAACCGAGCGAAATATATTTCACCTCCTGTGGTTCGGAGTCCGACAACTGGGCGATCAAGGGCGCCGCTCACGCTTACGAAAAAAAAGGAAAGCACATCATCACCACGGTATATGAGCACCACGCCGTACTTCATACCATGGCGGCTCTCGAAAAAGAGGGCTTCGAGGTCACCTACCTCAAATGCGATTCCGAGGGGCTTATCACGGCCGATCAGCTCGAAGAGGCGATCAGACCCGACACGATCCTCTGCGCCGTAATGTACGCAAACAACGAGATAGGTACCGTCCTTCCCATTAAGGAAATGGCGGCAAGAGCGCACGCACACGGAGTCAAGTTTTTCACCGACGCGGTGCAGGCAGTGGGCAATATTCCCGTCAACGTCGCAGACCTCGGCGTAGATATGCTTTCGCTTTCCGGTCACAAGATCCACGCCCCCAAGGGAATCGGTGCGCTTTATATCAAGAGCGGAACGAGAGTTAATACCCTTATCGACGGCGGCGGTCAGGAACGCGGCAAGCGCGGCGGAACCGAAAACGTCGCTTATATCTGCGGTCTCGCGCAGGCGCTTGAGGACTCGGTAAAAGGTCTTGACGATATGCCGAGGATAACCGAGATGAGAAACCGCCTCGCAAGAGAGATCTCAAAGGTCCCTTATTCGAGGATCAACGGCACGCTCGACAGCCGTCTTCCCGGCAACCTCAACGTAGCTTTCGAGTTCATAGAGGGCGAAAGTCTCGTCCTTCTTCTCGATATGAACGGTATCTGCGCT
>JAGHTD010000307.1 GCA_018065475.1 Candidatus Colimorpha enterica | reverse complement strand
GTACTTAAATAGTTATTATATCATAATAAGTATAATAAAGCAATACGGTATGCCGTTTTTATCAGCAGGATTTCGGTATAAAAAGCATAAAAACGGCGGATCGGCGGGAAAATATCACGCCGACGCTTGCGGTTTGGCCTTTTTCTCCGCGATCTTTTTCGAGATCAGTGAAAGGAGCCACGCAAATCCGAAGCAAAGGACAAAGGTCACAATGCCGATACATCCGCGGGCGAAGTCGATTACCGCGAAAAAGTCCTTCGATACACGCATAAGAGCGTTTCCGATACGTGCCAAAAGCATAGCGAGCCCTATGCTCACCGGCTGGCAGAGATAATAGACAAGGGTGACGTAACGGCGGGACATACCGAGCTTCTTTTCAAATCCCGGCTTTCTGCCTCCTTTGCCTCTGACCGCAAGCATAATCGCCGCGACGGCGGTGACGCCCATTCCGATAAGATGACCGTAATATCCCGCCCTGCGGATAAAGCTGAAAAACAGCATTTCACCCACGGTCAGAGCCGCGCCTCCGAAAAGCGCAAGCCAGTACCATTTCGCCTTTATGCCGTCAAGCTTCTTTTTGTATCTGTGGACATGCCCGCCGAGAAGGACGTAAGGCAGGGCGCGGGTGAGGAAGTTCCCGGGGATGTAATTATATCCGTGAAAGCTCCACTTTATGACGCCCGCGAACTCGCCCGTCAGGACGGTCAGAAGGATCAGCGCGGCGGAAATCTTCCAGTCGTGCTTCATCAGCTTGAACTTTCCGAGGAACCAGATGATTATATAGGCGTAGAGAAGCGACTGGAGGTACCATATAATACCTCCTATCTCAAACTGCCAAACGTTGAGCGCAACGAGGTTGAACCAATACCGTTTGAGCGTGAAGGCGAGAAAAATGTTCACCCCCTGCGAGCGGTAATAAATGAAATTGAGCAGAAAGAATGACACCGCTGTCACGCCGAACGCGATCGCCGTGCGCTTTATGGCACGGGATATGCGTTTCAGACGGTTGGGGCTCGGTCTCAGCACGAGATAGCCCGAAAGGATGAAAAAGGCGAGGGGAACGAACCCGCAGACCGCCTGAACGTATTTCACGTAAACCGTCGGTACGCCGAAGAC
Source organism: Candidatus Colimorpha enterica (assembly GCA_018065475.1). GTDB lineage: Bacteria > Bacillota > Clostridia > Oscillospirales > CAG-272 > Colimorpha_A > Colimorpha_A enterica. The sequence continues at coordinate 2,800 of JAGHTD010000307.1, read as the reverse complement.
GTTTATGCACATAAGAAACATGAGGATGATCCTCAGTCTCTCGATCGACGGGCGGCTGTATTTTGTCGGTCCGTCGCCGTAAAACTGCTTTTCTTCGACAGTTTCCGCCTCGCCGAGGATTATTTCGCTTCCCTCGCCGTCGGCAGCGGGGGCTTCCTCAGCCGTTCCGGTCTGTTCTTCGGCGGGTGTCTCTTCCGCTTCGGGAGGTTCTTCCTCCTGCGGCTCGTCGATCACGGCGTTTTCGATCTCGCCGTTAAGCTCCGCAACGTCGGTTTCCGGAGGCGGTGCCGCCTTTACACGGCTGTGATGGTGATGATGGTGGTGATGTCCGGAACCTTCTTCGCCGTGGTGATGATGGTGTTCGGTATGCTCTTCCGAATGGTGGTGGTGCTCGGTGCTTCCGTCGCCGTGATGGTGGTGATGTCCGGAGTGTTCTTCCGAATGGTGGTGGTGCTCGGTGCTTCCGTCACCGTGGTGGTGATGGTGATGTTCCGATCCGTTTTTCGTTTCGTCTTCCATATCAGTCATCTTCCTCGGGTATTTCCTCAACAGGTCTCATATTGAACTCCTGCGCCTGCTTGTTCTGTATAAAATATACACGCTTGCAGTGGCGGAGTATGCTCTTTCTGTGCGTCGAAACTATGCAGGTCTTTTCGGGACTGTTGTATAGGATATTTTCAAGCACCCTTTTCTCCGTTTCGGTATCGAGTGCGCTCGTCGCCTCGTCGAGCAGGATGATAGGTGCGTCGCGGAGCACGGCGCGGGCAATGGCTATCCTCTGCGCCTGACCTTCCGAGAGCCCCTGCCCTCTTTCGCCGACCCTGCCGTTGATACCGTCGGGGTGACGGCTGACGAACTCCCACGCGCAGGCGGTCTTAAGCGCCTCGATTATCTGCTCGTCGGTCGCGTCTTCATCGACCAGACGCATATTGTCGGCTATCGTGCCCGCCATTATGGAGTTGCCCTGCGGGACGTAGGAGAAGAAGGGACGGAGGTCGGCGTTCATCGGGACCTCGTTGCCCTCGCTGTCGCTTATCGTGACACTTCCCTCGCTCGGGTGTATAAGCCCGAGGAGCAGGCGGAGCATAGTCGTCTTTCCCTCTCCCGAGGGGCCGAGAACCGCGACGATCTCACCCGGCTTCGCCTCAAAGCACCCGTGCTCGTAAACCGTCTTTTCCCCGTCGTAGGAGAACGAAACGTCGTTCATCTTCACGGTCAGACCTTTTCCGGCAAGAGCGGCGAGCTTTTTGCGGCTTTCGGGGTCGTGCTTCTCCTTCGGAAGATCGACGAGTTCCCTTATACGGTGAGCCGAGATCGCCGACGATACCATTCCCGGGACCGTTCCGACGATCAAATTGAAGCGCGACGAGAGCGCCGAACGCTGTTGGAGGAAGAAAGCCATATCGCCGTAAAGGATCTGTCCCGACCACAGTCTCCACAGACAGTAGCCGAATGCGAGCGCGGAAACCGCCGCCTGAAGCAGCGAAACGCCGATATTCGCCTTTATCTCAAACTTGTTGTAATCGAGGTTGTAATCCCTGTATTTGCCCTGCCACCTTTTCAGCTTTTTTTCGGTAGTACCCGAAACGCCGAAGGACTTGATCATATCGAAGTTGTAGAAAGTATCGACCTCAAAGGAGGTCATGGCGGAGTTGAGCTCGAGGATACGCTTTTTGTACTCTCTCATTTTTCGCATGATGAAGCGGGACATGATGAGCAGGACGGGTGCCGAGCCGAGGGCGATCCACGCCATATTCGGGTCGGTCTTGAAAAGGAGCCAGAAGGTCGCCGCGAAAGAATAAAGCGAGATGATGATACGGGGGATCCACCCTATCGCGTTGCCCGCGACGGTGCCGGTGTCGCTCCCGAAACGGTTGAGAAGGTCTCCGTTAGGGTATTTATTGAGTTCCTTCCATTCCGCGTCGATGATCTTGCCGAATATCTCCGACTGGATATCGTTGTTGACGTAGATCGAGATTTTCAAACCGATACGGCTGAGGACGCTCCCGATGACGAGCGAGAAAACGAGCGAAAAGACCGCGGCGAAAACGAGAAGCCACAGATTTTCGGTCTGTTTTTCGACGATTATGTTGATGAGTATTTTGCTCAGCCACGCCGAGCCGAGGGAAAGCGTCGATCCGACGAGACCGAAGACGGTGTAAAAAACGATGATCCCTTTGTACTTCTTTGAAAATGAAAAAATCCACTTCCAGTCGTCAAAGAAATCGGTGAACGTGCCGTCGTACCATTTGTCGAGAAGCGTCTGCAAAAAATCAAGTCTGAACAGCTTGTTGATACCCGTGTATTTCGTCGTTTTCGGCTTTTCGTTTCTTTCGTCCATATAATGCCCTTTCGGAATGATTCTGTAATATTGCGTTTGCGTAATGTTATTTACTGTTATATTTCCTCATAGTATATTATATCATATCATCAATGCGATTTCAAGATTAAACGTCGGATGTAATGGCGAAATGTGAAGCGATTTTGGAAAATATGTTCCGTATAGAATGAAGGATGCGAATCTGTATTGAAAAACAAACTGATTTTTTCTATTACTTCAATAATAAAACAAAAAAAGACCGGCTTGAATTGCACTTTTGCGCAGAAGTGCTCCGCTTCTCGATTTATCGCCGAAGTAACATACACATTGAATAACAGACGTGCTGTCCAGGGCACATTGTCAAGTAAGTGCAACAGATTTCATAAAGAATTCGATAGGAGAGAGCCAATTAAGAGTTTTGCGGGGTCTGTTGTTGATAAGATCAACGACAAAGTCAACGTCATCCTGAGAAATGGAGCG
>JAGHTD010000139.1 GCA_018065475.1 Candidatus Colimorpha enterica | reverse complement strand
GAACGTCATTTTTGCCGTATATATCATTCCCCGGTTTTACTGATTTATACAAGATTTTTATGAAATGCGCCTGCCGACCGCAGGCGTATTTTTGCATTTTTCAGATAATGATTTGTGAAAGGGTGAGTCCGATGAACAACTGACGCCGTAAGGCAGAGCAATAACACAATAAAAGCAATTCACAATTAAACAAGGAGGTTTTTATGAGATCATTGAGTAAGTTCTTATGTATCTTTCTGTCACTCATTATTCTTTGCGGTACTCTATCCGCAGGAATATACGCAACCGCTGACAGTGAAGACACAGGACAGGATTCGGCAGAGCGCACCGGACGCACAGACCCGCCGACAAGGACGGTCTATCACTTTTACTTTGCGAATGTTAATGATGGAGATTTATTTTCCTATAATGGTTCGACATTAACAGAGACAAGGTATTTGTCCGGAAACTCAAATTCGCATTATTATCAACAGTGGGAGTTATATTATAATTCAAGCGGGGATTATTATGCGATCTTGCCGTACGGCGGAGACAGGCCTTATGCCCTTTCGGTCGATCCATCGTCAAACGCAATTTCAATACAATCCTATGATTCATCTGATGTCAAACAGCGCTGGTGTTTTTCGTTACAGGGTAACGGAAACATAGCGATTACTTCAAAAGCAACAGGCACGGCGGCAAATGGCAAAAGCATTTTGATTAGCGGCAATAGTGCCACGGTTGTTCAAAGCAGCTTCTCGATATATTATATTCTTGAATATGATACATGGGTTGCCCCGACATCAATTTCTTATCAGGATTTTGAAATCGCGCCAACCGCCACAAGAATAATCCATCCGGTTTCTCAAACACACGCACAGATACCGCCATCATTGATTCAGTTTAGCGCTTCAAATAACAATATTACTGTCAGTGGAAACACCGTCACCGGTGTCCACGAAGGGGAAGCAACACTGTACCTTACAGAAAAAGTGACGGGAGTGCATTCAAATGTACACGTTACGGTGTCATCCATATCAAACGGCATATATTTTTTCAAGAACAAGCAAAATGCTGATTATGCCAGAGTAAAATACGGAAATATGTCATCAGGCACGAATATTGTTCAGTATGATTTTGACGGCAGCGAGTATGAAAGGTGGCGTATCTCTCTTGATACTGATGATGGGTATTATCGGATTTCTTCTCTTGGATTGGACGAAAGATACCTTACGGTAAAAGACAGCTCGTCCGCTTTGAATCAGGAAATAGTCTTGGGCGATGACCCGTCCGAAGATGGTGCAAAATGGAGCATAACCAGATCATCAAGCGGAGGATATATTCTTACTCCGAAAACCGGAGAAAATGCCGGGGGGAGCGGAGTGGATTATGTTCTTGCCACAAGCACGTCAAACGGTACAAATAATGCAAAGCTGATTCAAGGCAAATATGTATATAACACAAGCTACCGAGACGAATGGTATTTGCAAAAAACAATATTAAATTGTTGGTACGCTAATGATAGTGAACATAGTAATTATACAAATATGGTGGCATATTGGGATCATACACCTTCTGTGTTTTATTATGATAGAACTCCGACAAACAATTTCAATTTTGACATAAGCGTCGAGTGCGCATTATCTCAATGGGAAAACGCATTACAAATCTCTTTTGCTGATGGTTATAGTGAAATAAATACAGATATTAGCACAACAAGTGAAACGAGAGATGATGTTTTTGACTTTTTTGACAATCTTGCAGAAGGTACGGTTGGGGTAACTGATAATTATTTTGTTGAAGGATACTCATACGAAACAGAATGGGGAAGCAAATACATAACAATCAAAAAATTAAGATTGACAAATATGTATATTATATCTTATAGTTATAATGACAATGTTCTAAAAGAAATACTTTCTCATGAATATGGTCATGCTTTAGGATATATTGGTCATTCATCTGTGTCAAATGATGTAATGTACTACAGTACACATTCATCTTATTTGCTTAAAAACAATGATGTTAATCACATTAAACAAGTATATGATTATTTTAATTAAGGAGCATACCATGAAAAAACTTATCGCATTATTACTCACATTATCAACGCTTTTTGCGGCTTCATGTGCGGCGGTCAAGACCGGAGACGACGGCACGACAGAGACAAAGAAAAACCCCGACGAGCAGACGACGGCGGGAGAGGGGACGACAGCCGAAGAACAGACTACGGCGGAAGATGAAACAACCGCAGACGATCAGACGACAGGTGACGACGTCACGACCGAAAACAAATCGTCAGCGGGTGACATTGACCATATAGTTCAGACCATCGTTCTGAAGTTACCGCTGAAAGACCTTCTCTACGCCTCGGATAACATTCTGAGGGCACAGTTCATCAGCAAAGATTCGGACGGAAACACTGCATCATATTGCTTCAAGGTCTTGGAAGAGTATTACGGAAAAGCAAGCAAGGAAACCGTAAAAGTGAACATCACAAAATACGGTGACAGCATAATAGACTTGCCCTACGAAGAAGGTAAAGAATATTATCTTGCTCTCCGGAACACAAGCAGTCAGTACACTGCGGGAGATGAACAGTTTTGCTTCGTTTCCGATATGTTCATGCCCGTCGGCGACGTATCGAAGATCACTCTTTACGGTGAGCCGATCAAAGAAAACTCCGACATCGAAAAGCTCGAAAACGACGGGGACTTCGTCGATTATCTGAAATCCGTCATCGCAAGCGAGGATTTTCCGAAGCCCGGCGAAAAAAGATTTATCGTAAGCAACAATGCGGCTGAAATAATCGCATGCTCCGATTTCGTATTTGCGGCAAAAGCCGTTTCCGAGAAGTTCAGAGGAGAGAACGAGAGAAACAAGACAAAGGATTTCTTCGTCTGCGAGGTCATTGAGGTATATAAGGGTAATATAAACGTCGGCGACACCGTCTCGATCATTTTTGCAAAGAATATGACCGAAATTGGCAAGACGGTCATTTTTGCGGGCTATGAAAGCTCCGAGGGTTCAAAGTCGTTCAGACAGACTTCCGCAAACAGCATTTTCGGAATGACCGAAAAAGACAATATTATTGCTTTGATAGAAGAGCAGAAATAAACGTCAATGCTTAATGAAAAACGCCCCGGCAAGGGGCGTTTTTGGTTTCCGTCAGTCGGATCATTTTCCGCCGTCGGGTTCTTTTGCGTTTTCAGATTTTTTCGACCTTGCGATGCCGACGGCGAGCAGAACGAGCCATACCGCAAGCATTACGGCGGCGAGGACGAACACGAACGTCTCGCACTTTTCAAAGCCGAGAAGGTATGCGAGCTGTTCTGCAAGCACCGGGAAGGATCCGAGGGCAAGGAAGACGAGCGAGAAGACGATCCAGAACAGATTTCCGCGCACGTAGTTCACCGATTTTGACGCCCTGAGCAGTACGATGATAAGTATCACCGACGACCCGAAAAGCAGAACGTATTTAAGATATTCCGGCACCGCTTTCGCCCTCCTTTTTCCGTTTTGATATATTATACTCCATTTTTCCCGCCTTGTCAATATCATTAGGAGCCGCTTTGCACATTTTAGTCATAATTTGTTCATTTTTTCATAAATATTTCACATTGCCTGCCGTCGATTTTTTCGTTTCATACGCAACTTTTTCGCCTGTTTTTGTTGACACACGGGCAAAAAGTGATATAATATAATAAGTGATTTTTTGATAGCTGTGGAAAAGGCAAATTAAGCGAATCCCGCACTGAAAGGACAAAAAATACATGAGTATAAAAGAACGCAGAGTCGGCACGGTTTCCAGAGGAATCCGCTGCCCCATCATCCGTGAAGGCGACGACCTCGCCGAGATCATCACCGCCAGCGTACTCGAAGCAGCCGAGAGCGAGGGCTTTGAGCTCCGTGACCGTGACGTCATCGCAATGACCGAGTCCATCGTCGCACGTGCGCAGGGCAACTACTGCACCGTTGACGACATCGCCGCCGACGTAAAGGCAAAGCTCGGCGGAGGCACCGTCGGAGTCATCTTCCCCATCCTCTCCCGCAACCGCTTCGCAATCTGCCTCCGCGGTATCGCAAAGGGATGCAAAAAGGTCGTCCTTATGCTTTCCTACCCCTCGGATGAAGTCGGAAACGCACTCGTTTCTCTCGACAAGATCGACGAGAACGGCGTAAACCCCTATTCCGACGTGCTCGACCTCCCCACATACAGAAAGCTCTTCGGCTACGAGAAGCACGAGTTCACCGGCGTTGACTACGTCGAATACTACGAGAACCTCATCAAAGAATGCGGCGCAGAGTGCGAGATCGTCTTCGCAAACCAGGCAAAGACCATCCTCAACTACACCGACTGCGTCATCAACTGCGACATCCATACGAGAGCCCGCACCAAGAGGATTCTCCTCGCCAACGGCGCAAAGGCCGTCTGCGGTCTCGACGACATCATGAACGCTCCCGTCAACGGAAGCGGATGCAACGAGAAGTACGGCCTTCTCGGTTCCAACAAGTCCACCGAGGAGAAGATCAAGCTCTTCCCCCGCAACGCACAGCCCCTCGTAGAGGAGATCCAGAAGCGTCTTAACGCCGCTACCGGCAAGCACGTCGAAGTAATGGTTTACGGCGACGGCGCGTTCAAGGATCCCCAGGGCAAGATCTGGGAGCTTGCAGACCCCGTCGTTTCCCCCTTCTTCACCTCCGGCCTCGTCGGCACCCCCAACGAGCTCAAGCTCAAATACCTCGCCGACAACGACTTCAAGGATCTCAGCGGTGACGCCCTCAAGGCGGCTATCTCCGAGTCGATCAAGAAGAAGAGCGACAACCTCAAAGGCACTATGGCTACGCAGGGCACGACACCCCGTCAGCTCACCGACCTCAGCGGTTCTCTCTGCGACCTTACCTCCGGCTCCGGCGATAAGGGTACGCCCGTAGTCCTCGTCCAGGGCTATTTCGACAACTATACCAACTGAGGTGAGTAAAATGGCAAGAAACGAAACAGATATCAGACCGGAGAGCATGGCGAGGATCAACACTCCCGAGCTCGCACAGGCATTCATCGACGAACAGATCGCCGCTATCCGCGCGCAGGTAGGCACCGACCGTGTCCTCCTCGCTCTATCCGGCGGAGTTGACTCCTCCGTCGTTGCCGCACTTCTCATCAAGGCGATCGGCAAGCAGCTCACCTGCGTCCACGTCAACCACGGCCTCCTCCGCAAGGGCGAGCCCGAGCAGGTCATCAAGGTCTTCCGCGACGAGATGGACGCAAACCTCGTTTACGTTGACGCCACCGACCGTTTCCTCGACGCTCTCGCAGGAGTTTCCGCTCCCGAGAAAAAGAGAAAGATCATCGGCGGACTGTTCATCGACGTTTTCGCCGAGGAAGCAAGAAAGCTCGAGGGCGTCAAGTTTCTCGCGCAGGGCACCATCTACCCCGACATTCTCGAATCGAAAGCGGGCATCAAGTCCCACCACAACGACGGCGGACTTCCCGAGGATCTCAAGTTCGAGCTCTGCGAGCCCGTAAAGCTCCTCTACAAGGACGAGGTCCGTATGGTCGGAAAACAGCTCGGCCTTCCCGACAATATGGTTTACCGTCAGCCCTTCCCCGGCCCCGGCCTCGGCGTAAGATGCACGGGCGCCATCACCCGTGACCGCCTCGAAGCAGTCAGAGAGTCCGACGCGATCCTCCGTGAGGAGTTCGACAAGGCAGGACTTAACGGCAAGGTATGGCAGTACTTCACCGTCGTTCCCGACTTCACCTCCACCGGTATCAAGGACGGCAAGCGCACCGACGACTGGATGGTCATCATCCGTGCCGTCAACTCCGTTGACGCTACCTCCGCGACGGTCCCCGAGCTTCCCTATTCGCTCCTTACCACGATCCGCGAGAGGATCTTCAACGAGGTCAAGGGCGTAAACAGAGTTCTCTACGACCTCTCCACCAAGCCCCTCGCGACAATAGAGTACGAATGATGGGTTAAAACGACCTCTTATCAAAAATCACACCAATCAGCACCGTCTTTCGGCGGTGCTGATTTTTTATTCTCGTTCATTGAAGAAATGCCGGACGGCGGTGCCGATTCTTTGCGTCGGGAGGTAAG
>JAGHTD010000200.1 GCA_018065475.1 Candidatus Colimorpha enterica | reverse complement strand
TTCCACCACTTCGTGGTCCCCCTCCCCTTGCACAGGGGAGGCTATTCCTTATCGTTTCTTTTATATTCTATTTATAACGATACGACAAATGAAGTTCCGCAGGCTCCGGCGGCGAGCGACCGCCTTACGGTCGGGAGATCGAGATGCGCTCGCGCATCTCTACCCTCGTCCGGAGGGAGCCGGACACGTTCCTGCCTCGCCATGAAGACAGTACACACCCACCCCGTGCCGCAGGCGACTGCCTGATTTTCCGAAAATCTTCCCGAAAATTACAAAAACCCTTGAAAAAACGCCGCAAATCTGCTATAATATCATCAAATCAAACCGTTAAATAAAAAGAAAGAGGCCAATTATGAGAAAAATATTTGCGCTCCTGCTGACTGCGGTGCTGACTGCGGCGGTATTTTCATCGCTTATCGTCCCTTCGTCGGCGACCGCTTACGACATAAACGAGGACTTTGAATCCTTCTCCGCCGGGCCGTTTTCCGGTGCGCCGAAGATCCAGAGCGTCAACATCGTCAACCCCGCCTACGGCAAGAACAACATCGTCGTGCTCGAAGACGGCAACCACGTCCTTCAGCTCCACCACCCCTACGATCCCGACGACGATCAGACGGGCGGCTACGACAACTTCATCCGTGTTTCCTTCTCGGACGTAAAATACAGCGACATCGTCGTTGAATACGACGTGATGATCGAGGAGCCGCAGGGCGATCCGATGCGTGTATGGTACGACAACGCGAAGACCGACCTCAACGAGTGGGTCATCCCCTTTGAGATCGACGCGGACAGCTATATGTACGTCGCAGGCCAGGACGTCGGCGATTATACCTTCGGCGAGTGGATCCACATTGCGGTCAGATACAACTTCAACGAAGGGTACTTCATCGGCTACGTCAACAATAAGCCCGTGACGAAAGAGATCGCCGAGGTGAAGCTCAATGACGGAAACAGCTTCCAGTATTACAACATCGGCTACACCAATAACCTCAAAATGACCGTTGACGCGTATATCGACAACGTAAGAGTATATAACGCCGAGGTGCCCGAAGGCGTCGATCCCGACGCGGAGGTGACGACCGTCGAGGAGTTCTTCGTCGTGGACGACGATGATACCACGGCGGCGAAAAACACCGAAAAAGACACCCCCACAGAGCCCGTTGACAGCGAAACGGCCGAAGCACCGACAACGACCGCTAACCCCTATACCTTCGTTTACGTTGCGTGCGGTGTCGTCCTCGTCGCGGCGATCGCCGTTATCGTCGTTGCTTTGAAGAAAAAATAAACCGAAAGGAACAAAAATATGAAAAAGAAACTTCTTTGCGCGGTCGCTGCGCTGCTGATGATCCTTACGCTCACCGTCACATCCGGAGCGGCAGAGAAAGACGTTCTCGACTTCGACGATCTTCAGGTCGGCAAGTTTGAGAACTACCCCGGCCGCCTTGCAGTCGTCAACAAGGGCTTCGGCGATCTGTTCACCAACGATATAATCGAGCTTGAGGACGGGAACAAAGTGCTAAAAATGGTCCACAAGGCAAGTACCGATCCGTACGACACCTTCCTGCGCTACGATTTTCCCTCGATGCCGATGCAGTTTGTGCTTGAATACGACTTCAACATCACGCTTGACGAGGAAAGCACGACCTATAATTCGGTCTGGTCCGACAACGCCAAGACGAGTGACAACAAGTGGGTCATCCCCTTTGACCTTTACGCAAACGGTATCTTCACCTGCGACGAGCTTGAAATAGCCAACATCACCTTCGGCGAATGGCACAAGCTCACCATAGTCTTTGACTTCGTCGAGAAGAATATGGACGTCTATATCGACAAATCGCTCGCTATGGAGGACAACTATCTTCAGGTGCTCGACGAGGCGACTGGATTCCAGTATTATTACATCGGCGAAAACTTCGCGACGAACCTCGGTGTCACCACCCTCCTCGACAACATCACCTTCTACGAGGGCACCGAGCCCGATTGGCTTGGAGGAGCCGACGGCTCCACCGCCGATGACGTAACAACGGCAGGCGAGGGTACGACCGCTACCTCTGATCCCGAACCCGCAATTTCCAACGGCGTTGATCCCGTCGTGATCGGTGTTATCGCCGCCGCGGTCGTCATCATCGCAGCAGTTGTGATCATCCTGATCAAAAAGAAGAAATAAATAAAAAGCAAATCACTCCGACCGCGTAGGTCGGAGTGATTTTTTGTTTGGTTTATCCCGCGTAGGAAACGGTGACACTTCCGGTGCCCTTGATGTTGAGCATTCCGTCGCCCTCGTTGACGGTGACGGTGGTGGTGTTTCCGCCGACGGTGACCTTCCAACTGCCTGCTTTGAGACCGCAGACGAAGACGTCGCTGCCTCCTGCGGTGAAGGAAGCCGTTCCGTCAAAGGCGTTGGTGTTCTTTGCGAATACCGCCGTTACGTTGAAGATCGTCATACCCTCGAAGTCGGAGGTTTTGATCTCCTTTGCCTGCACCGGCTTTGCGGTGTTGGAGGAATCGGTGACGTACATCACGTTGAGGATATGGTCGCTCTTGCTCTCCTTGACGGGGCAGAAATCGACGCGATAGTCGATCCCGCGCACGCCGCTGAGACTTGAGGGATTGATGTAATTGATACCGACCTTGTATGCGCTCTTTGCGCTGAGTTTCGTGACCGCTTCGGGAGTGGAGTTCGGCTCGGGAGCGAGGACGGTAGCCGTCGTCTTGGTGAGGAGCGTCTGAGCGATCAGCTTGCCTTTGCCGTTGTCGATGGTGACGTAATTGCCGCTGACCTTGGGAAGGGTGTGGGAGTGAAGAAGAACCGTCTTCTTGTAGGACGCATTCTTGGCGTCGATCTTGTCGTATGTGAGGAAGACGAGCGGGTTGTCGGCGTTGCCGGTGGCGACGGAGAGCATGTGACGCACAACACTGTCAACCGTGGACGTGTCGTAATGCCCCGTCATATCGCCTGCGAGGTAGGAGAAGTGGTAGCTGTCAGCCGTTGAATCGGCTTTTTTACCGAATATCGTTGCGCCCCAGTTTACCGACGCGTTCTTGGCTTCGGTGAGGTTTGCGGGGCAGATACGTCTCGACTCGAAGGATACCGACTGTCCGCCGCTGTATCTGAGCCGTCCGTCAACCGTCCTTGACGCCATGGTCGGGTTATAAACGAGAATGGAGTTTGTGGATACCGTCTGATAGGTGTAGCCGAAGTGGTGAGTGGAGCCGTAGCCGTCGTAAGCTCCCGACTCGGAAGCGAGGAGACCCTTGTAGTAGATCTCAAACGAGCCGGCGTCCATGTGAGAGTGGCTGGACGAGTAGAACTCGTTCATCGTCATATAAGTGGCGAAGAAACCGTCGGTGTTGTTCCATTTGGAACGCGCGAAGACGGCGCTCTTGGGGTATTGGAGGATATTGACGAGGTTGTAGCCGTCGTGGAATGAGGTTGAGCTCTTTGCGGTCGTGGGATTGTAGAGTGCCATGAAGGTCGTGGGGGTGATCCACACGTAGTCCTCGTGATCCTTGAGCGCGCCGTCCTCCTTGATCAGATTGCGGGCGGCGAGTGTGTAGAAGTTGGGATCGTCGAAGAGGGCAGCGCCGAGGAATGCCGCCGTATAGTAGTCTCTCGAATCGTTGGCGGTCGTCTGGTCGCCGATCTGGAAGAACGCCTCCTTGGAGTCAAAGAGCATATAGTAGGGGAATGACGCGACGACGCTGTGAAGATCGTCGCTGTTGTAAAGCTCGCACTTTCCGTCGGTCATCTTTGACATAAGGATCTGCGCCCAAAGGAGGTTGCTGACACGGAAGGGACCGTAGCAGCTTCCTTCCCAGAACGCGCCCGACTGGATCATGAAGTTCTGCGCGGGAACGAGCTCGTCAAAGATACGCCCTGCGACGTAGTCGTAGATCTCGGGATGTTCGTCATAGACGGCGATCGCGAAGGCGAGGTAGTTCTTCTGAAGCTGACATTCCATGGTATGGTGGGAGATGACGTTGCCCTTTGAAGGGGGACAGCCGATCTCCATTTTGCTTGCGAGGTTGTTGAGCACGCCGTGGACGATCTGGATCTTGTCGTTCTCGGTCAGCTCGTCGTAGCACCAGTCATAGACGAGGGCGGCGACGTACATAGTGAGGCCGTAGGTGCGGTAGGGGTCGAAATCCGCATCCGCGTTGATACGGAGGATAGTGTTCTTGATGGCGTAGATGGCGCGCTGTGCGTACATCGTGTTGTCGGTGAGGACGTAACGGAGAGCCATTGCCTCTATCCTCTGCATATCCTCCCAGCTGAGAAGGTCGCCGTCGCAGGCGTCGGTCACGTTGACCTTTGAGGAAAGGGAGATGAACTCGTCGTAGATGGCGGTGCCTTTGAGGGATTCAAACTTCGCTTTCAGCTCATCGACGCTGTTTGCGCCCACGAGGACGCGGGGGTGCTGATTTGCGGTAGGTGTGACTGACGGCTCGTTCCAGCTTGATTTGAACAGTCTGAGACGGATGTCGGAGCCGAAGTCCTTGTTTGAGAACTTGGTGGCGTTGAGGTTTCTCATCGAAGCCGCCTTGTCACGGTCGTTCTTTGACATATTCGCTTCCTTGTCGCTGATGATCTCTCCGGTCGTGCCTTCGGCGGTGGTGACCTCTCCGGTGTCGCCCGCCGTCGTTACGTCGGAGGGCTTGTCACCGTTAGAACAGCCGAAAACGAAGGCCGCAGTCAGGATCAGGAGTGTAAGCAATAGTAATTTTTTCATTATGTACTCCTTCTTTATTACATTTTTCCTCAATAATTATAGCATAATACCGCAGATCTGTCAACGATTTTCGGGCTGTATTTGTGGCGGTTTTGTAAATTATGTGTTGACACGGGCGGCAGGTTTGTGGTATAATTGCAATGGTATGTGAATTACCGCAGAACGTAACATTTTCGGAGAAACGGTATGGAATATTCAAACGTTTACAGCGACCAGGAAATAACCTTTGCGCGGAAGCTCGATTCAAACCCGAAGGACGAGCTTTTCCGCCTGCACGTCCACACCGACTACGAGCTTTTCTGCTTCGTTTCGGGAAACGTCGATTACGTCATCGAGGGCACGGCGCACAGGATGACGCCCGGCTGCGTTTTCTGCGTCCGCCCCGGCGAGTTCCACAAGGTGCACATCATTTCCTCGGAACCGTACGAAAGATACGTAATAAACTTTTCGAGGTCGCTCATCGACCGTATCGACGCGTCGGGCGAGCTTCTCATCCCGTTTGACGACCGCCCGCTCGGCGTCGGCAACGTCTATCCGCCCGAGCTGTTCGACAACGTTTCGATTCTCAATCTTTTTAAGGAGATCGACGAGACCTCAAACGGCAACGGCGACCGCCTCAAAATGAAGATCGTCTGCCGCCTTTTCTACATCCTCGAAAGAATACTTGAAAAGTCGAGCGAGAACATCGGCGAGGGAATGACCGCCACGACGGTGGAAAAAATCATAGAGTACATCAACTATCACCTCGGCACCGAAAGTCTGACCTCCGAAAACCTCAGCAAGAAGTTCTTTCTCAGCGAGCCACAGCTCAACCGCGCCTTCAAGAAGGCGACGGGCTCGCCTCTCGGGAAATATATCAACATCAAACGCCTTTTCTACGCGAAGGAGCTTCTCTCGAAGGGCGTCTCGGCGTCGGAGACTTGCTTCAAATGCGGTTTCAACGATTATCCGACATTCTTCCGTGCCTATAAAAAGCAGTTCGGCATAAGCCCAAAGGAGGATATGATCAAGTGACGGCACGGCACTGACTTATCGGTGAGACACTAACTTTTAGGTGCTGACGCACGTGTCCAGGGCACATTGTCAAGTAAGTGCAACAGAATTCATAAAGAATTCGATAGGAGAGAGCCAATTAAGAGTTTTGCGGGGTCTGTTGTTGATAAGATCAACGACAAAGTCAACGTCATCCTGAGAAATGGAGCG
>JAGHTD010000278.1 GCA_018065475.1 Candidatus Colimorpha enterica | reverse complement strand
GTCGGTAAGAAGTCCGAAGTAAGGAACGTAGCCGACGATGGAGTCGAAGAGCTCGATAATACCGGAGTTACGGTTGCAGCGTGCGCCGACGACGGAGTTTGCGTAAACGACCGCAGAGGACTCTGCCCATGAGAGCACCTCTCCCTTGTTCGGGCGGTTGCCTACCTCGTCGAGGTAGCAGGTGCAGGTGTAGGATTTGTCGTCAACGAGGCCGAGCTTTGCGAGCTGTGCGTCATATTTGTCCTGAACCGAGTACATGAACTTGTTGAAAACGAAGTTCTTGAGGAAGTCGGAAGGGACGTTGGGGTCGAGGGGCTTGGGGTCAACGGTGAACTTCTGCGAAGAGATAGCACCGTCATTTATCAGCTTGTCCATAAGATCGTGGACGGGCTTCATAACCTTGAGGCCGAAGGACGTTACGAGATGTCCCTGATTGCTTGTTACGGGCACCATCTTTTCGGCACCGAAAGCGTCGCCGTACATAACGAGGGTCTTCATGACCTTCGCCATAGTTTCGCCCTTGGAGCCGTTAAGTATCGCCTGCTGTTCTTCATTCAAATACATAATCTGTTCTCCTTTATCAGATCTTCATTGCTACGTCGTAAGCGCGCCATATTACCGAACGGAGGTTTCCGATCGCCTTGCAGTCGCCGACGAGGTAGAGATTCTTACCTTCGGTCGTGAGAGGATTGGGGATATATCCTACGCAGCTGAGGACCGTGTCGCAGGGTATCTCGATCTTCTTGCCTTCCTTGTCCTCACAGACGATGGAGCCGTCCTTGACCTCTTTGAGCGCGGTCTCGAGGTAAACGGGGACCTTGTTGAGGTCAAACCACTCTCTCAGATAAGAGGAGTTTGCAAGGCAGACGCCCTTCTGGCTTACGAGGTCGTCCTTCATCTCGACGATGAGGGGCTTCTTGCCCTGAAGCGCAAGCTCGTAAGCGATTTCGCATCCGGTGAGGCCGCCACCGATCACGGCTACGGTTTCGCCGACCTGTTTCGTACCGTTAAGGTACTCGCAGCCCTCGACCATCTTCTCGTAGCCGGGGAGCTTCTTCAGTCTGACGGGGTTGGAACCGGTGGCGACGATGACGGGAGCGTCACCGAACTGCGCGATGTCCTTGATCTCGTCGTTGAGACGGACGTCGATACCGAGCTTCGTCATCTGGAGACGGTACCACGCGAGGAGGTCGCGGAGCTTGCCCTTGTAGCTTTCGGCCGAAGCGGGGATGAACGTTCCGCCGAGCACGCCGCTCTTCTCATGGATGATCGGGTTGTGGCCGCGGAGCTTGAGCACTCTTGCGGCTTCCATACCGCCTATACCGCCGCCGACGATGTGAACGTCCTTGGGGCTGTCGGTCTTCTTGATATAGTGCTTATTCCACTGCATCGTCTCGGCGTTGACCGCGCAGCGTGCGAGGTGGAGCGAGTCGGAGAGCTCCTGATCGTTGGGAACACCCTTGTAATGGCACATATTGAAGCAACCGTTGTGGCAGAGTATGCAGGGACGGATGTCCTCTTCTCTGCCCTCCATGAGCTTCGTTACCCATTCCTGATCCGCAAGGAACTGACGGGCGAATCCCGCACCGTCGAGCTTGCCTGCGGCGATGGAATCTGCGGCTGTTCTCGGATCGAGACGGCCGGCGCAGACAACCGGCTTGTCGGTGAACTGCTTGATATGCTCGACGTCTGCGAGGTTGCAGTTCTCGGGCATATATACCGGAGGATGAGCCCAGTACCACGCGTCGTAGGTACCGTTGTCGCAGTTGAACATATCGTATCCGGCGTCGGAAAGGTACTTGATCGCCTTTTCGGACTCTTCCATATCTCTTCCGACCTCGACGTAGTCCTCACCGGGAACGGCGCCCTGACGGAAGCCCTTGGTCTTGGAAAGAACGCTGTAACGAAGGGATACCGGGAAGTCGTCTCCGCATTCCTTCTTGATCGCCTTGACGATCTCGACTGCGAAGCGGTAGCGGTTCTCGAAAGATCCGCCGTATTCGTCGGTACGCTTGTTGACGTATTTGAGGGTAAACTGATCGAGGAGGTAGCCCTCGTGAACGGCGTGGACTTCGACACCGTCAACGCCCGCGTCCTTGCACATCTTTGCCGACTTTGCGAAAGCGTCGATGAACTCCCGGATCTCCTCCTTCGTCATCTCTCTCGAAGGCACCTTGTCCGACCAACGGTTGGGAGACGGGCTGGCAGACGCCGTGATCTTGTCAAGATCCATAAACGGCTTGCTGACCACTCTCAGAGCGGGGTTTGTATAAAGCATTTCCATCATCGAGCTTACGGTGAAGGAACGGCCGAAGCCGGCGGTGAGCTGAATGAAGAGCTTTGCGCCCGACTTGTGGAACTCGGGCATCCACTTCTTCAGATCGTTATACATCTTCTTGTTCTTGTGGAGCCACTGACCGAACATCGGGTTATAGACCGGCTGACAACCGGGGAGAACGAGTCCGCAGTTGTTGTCGCCGACGGCCTTGATGAATCTTGCGCCGTCCTTGTCAAAGTGGTTTTTTTCCATCCAACCGAAAAGGTCGGTGCCTCCCATACTGGTCAGAACGATGCGGTTTTTGATCTCGCAGTTTCCGATCTTCCATGGGGTAAACAACGGTTGTAATCTTTCTTCCATAAATACCTCCGCGGCGGTTGTTCCGCCTGAATTTAGAAATATTGCGGTCAGACC
>JAGHTD010000065.1 GCA_018065475.1 Candidatus Colimorpha enterica | reverse complement strand
TGGACTGTGGAATAGTCAAACTCCACGCCCTGGCCAATACGGATAGGACCCGCGCCGAGGGTGAGGATCTTTCTCTTATCGGTAAGTCTCGACTCGTTTTTGACAGTCTTATCAACGAGATTGCGATAAGTGGAATAGAGATAAGCGATATATTTTCCGGTATGGAGTGTATCTACCATACGGAATACGGGGGTGATACCGTTCTGCTTACGCAGGCGGTAAACCTCGTTCTCCGACATATTCCAGAGCCGGGCAATATATTTGTCGCAGAAACCGAGAACTTTTGCATTTTTGAGGGTCCTGAGATCCTCCGGTCTTTCACGGAGAACGTTTTCCATATCGACGATCTTTTTGATCGACTCTATGAACAAAGACGTGATGAGGGTAGCCGAATGTATATCGCTTACCTTTTCGCCGCGTCTGAGAAGCTCGGCAACGGCGTAAAGGTTATCCGATCTGAAGGTCTTTACGTAGTCGTAGATCTCCTCGGTCGGCATAGCGTCGAACTTGGAAAGATAGAGATGACATACACCCGTTTCAAGCGAACGGACGGATTTGAGAATACACTCTTCGAGCGTGGAGCCGATTCCCATTACCTCGCCGGTCGCCTTCATCTGTGTACCGAGAAGGTTCGGAGCGTCGGCAAACTTATCGAACGGGAAGCGCGGGAACTTTGCGACGATATAATCAAGATTCGGTTCCGTCGCTGCGGTTCCCCCTGCGACAGGGATCTCGTCAAGAGACATTCCGAGAGCGATCTTTGCCGTTACTCTCGCTATGGGATAACCGCTTGCTTTGGAGGCAAGAGCGGATGAGCGCGAAACGCGAGGGTTGACTTCTATAAGGAAATATTCGCTCGTAGTTGGATTGAGCGCAAACTGAACGTTGCATCCGCCCTCGATCTTAAGCTCTCTTATGATCTTGATCGCGCTGTCGTTCAGCATCTTTTTGTCGTGATCGTTCAGCGAAAGAATGGGAGCGACGACGGCGGAATCACCCGTATGAACTCCGACGGGGTCGATGTTCTCCATACCGCATATCGTGATCGCTTTATCGTTCGAGTCACGCATGACTTCAAACTCGATCTCTTTATATCCTCTTACGCTCTTTTCGATGAGGACCTGATGAACGGGAGAAAGACGGAACGCGTTTATTCCTATTTCGACAAGCTCTTCTTCGTTGTCGGCAAAACCGCCTCCCGTGCCTCCGAGTGTGAATGCGGGACGGAGAACGACGGGATAACCGATCTTTGCGGCCGCTGCCTTTGCCTGCTCGAGATCGTAGGTGATCTCGGAGGGAATGACGGGCTCACCGATGGATTCGCACATCTCCTTGAAAAGCTCTCTGTCCTCTGCCTTTTCAATGCTTTCGCTTGAAGTGCCGAGAAGCTGAACTCTGCATTCTCTCAGTATTCCCTTTTTCTCAAGCTGCATTGCGAGATTGAGTCCTGTCTGTCCGCCGATACCGGGGACGATAGCGTCGGGACGCTCGTAACGCAGTATTTTCGCAACGTATTCAAGCGTCAGCGGCTCCATATAGACCTTGTCGGCGATAGACGTATCGGTCATTATAGTCGCGGGATTGGAGTTGCAGAGGATGACTTGATAGCCCTCCTCCTTGAGCGCGAGACACGCCTGCGTACCCGCGTAGTCGAACTCCGCGGCCTGACCTATGACGATCGGACCCGATCCGATTATCAGTACCTTTTTGATATCCGTTCTTTTAGACATATTCTAACCTCCTGAATAAATCTTTTAGGATAACTTATATTTGATCTCACCATCTGAAACTGTCAGAAGATTCTCGCCGAATACTTCAAAACCTTCAAAC
The DNA here is from genome assembly GCA_018065475.1 of Candidatus Colimorpha enterica. Classification (GTDB taxonomy): domain Bacteria; phylum Bacillota; class Clostridia; order Oscillospirales; family CAG-272; genus Colimorpha_A; species Colimorpha_A enterica. The sequence goes on along the minus strand of JAGHTD010000065.1, from coordinate 1,218 downwards.
GGTGTGGATTTCCCTTTTGAAACAAACTTTTTCGGATCGATGACGTATTTTTTGTCAAGATCCCATACCGTATACGATCCTTTATACGGTATTCCGAAACGCTCTCTCGGATTGACGCACATTAATTCAAGAAGACGGTCAAGAGAAATGACGTGCTCTTTTACGAGATAAGTATATAGGAGAGGAAATGCGGTCTCAAGCCCGACGATACCGAACGGGCTTCCCTGCAATCCTTTTGCCTTTTCTTCAGCCGAATGAGGCGCGTGGTCGGTGGCGATCATATCAACCGTTCCGTCAAGTATCCCCTCGATGAGCGCCTCTCTGTCTTCTTTTGAGCGAAGTGGGGGATTCATCTTGAAATTGCCGCTTTCTTTCAGATCGTTTTCGTCAAGGAGCAGATAATGCGGCGCGGTCTCGCTGGTTATATCCACTCCGTCCGCCTTCGCTTTTCTTATCAGCTCAACGCTCTCACGGCATGATATGTGGCAGACGTGATAAGCACATCCGGTCTTCTTTGCGAGAGAAATATCTCTTTCGATCTGCTTCCATTCACTTTCACTGCAAATGCCTCTGTGACCGTGTTCGGCACAATATCTTCCTTTATGGATATACCCGCCGTCAAGGAGCGAATTGACCTCACAGTGAGCGGCGACGATCCTGCCGAGACGCTTTGCCTCCGTCATCGCCCTCTCCATCATCTCGTCACTCTGAACTCCGTGACCGTCGTCGGAGAAAGCGATGACGTCGGAGCTCATGCCTTCGAGATCGGAAAGCGTTTCGCCTTTTTCTCCGACCGTGATCGCACCGTAAGGATATACGTCGATGACCGACGTCGCTCTGATAATATCCGTTTCGGCTTTAAGATGCTCGATACTGTCGGGGACGGGGTTCAGGTTCGGCATTGCGCAGACGGCGGTATAACCGCCCCTTGCCGCCGCAAGCGAGCCCGTGCGTATAGTCTCTTTATAAGAAAAACCCGGCTCGCGAAAATGCACGTGCACGTCGCAAAGACCGGGAAAGACACCTATATTGTCAGTTTCAATTTGGGGCAATTTCTCCATAACGTCAATTTCGGGAATATGATCCTTCAAAAAAACAGTCATGCAAATCACCTCAGACTTATTTTATATAAATAGTATATCACATTTCTGGAATAAAGTCAATGATCATAATGAATAAATGATATTTTTCTTATGAAATTATTTGTGCAATCTTACA
>JAGHTD010000322.1 GCA_018065475.1 Candidatus Colimorpha enterica | reverse complement strand
GTAAGAGCGAGCGCCGCGCATATTGCTACGGCAAGTATTTTTCTGATGTTTTTCATAATAATTACCCTTTGAAAAATAATAAATAATTTTATCACATTCGGCACCGTTTGTCAATACAAATGCCGTTTTTCGCAGGGAATTGACGTTATTTACCCGTATTCAGCGCGTGAATCGTCGATGCGCCGTTTGAAAGCGTGTTGTCGGTGGGGATGTAGATAACGTCTACGCCCGCCTGCTTAAGTGCGGTGAATGCTGACTGAATATCGTTTATTTCGGCAATTCCTTTTTCTACGACCTTGAAGCCCTTTGCTTCACATTCCTTTTTTGCCGAGCTCGACCTGATATACCGAGTTGGTCTCCGACGAAGTGAAGAGGAAACCGACGGTGATGTCGCTCTTGCCGAGAAGATCTGCGGCAAGGTCTATCTGCTTGGCAACGGGGTTGATGTCGCTGACACCCGTTACGTTTCTGCCGGGTTTGTCGAGAGAATCGACGAGGCCGGAGGAAACGGGATCGGTGACTGCGTTGAAGAGAACGGGGATGCTGCTTTCAGCCGCCGCGGAAGCCGCCGCCTGAGCGGAGGAAGTCGCGATGGCGTAAATGAGATCAACGTTCTTGCTTACGAAGGACTCTGAAATGGTGGTGTTGTTGGACTGGTCGTTGGATGCGTTCTGATCAAGAATGCAGACCTTTTTGCCCGCCTCGCTCATACGGACCGACAGCTCGTCCTGGAATCCCTTGTTTGCCTTGTCGAGCGCGACGTGCTGGACAAGCTGGAGAATACCTACCGTGAAGTCGGCGTTTTCGGTGACGATAGCGTCTGCCTTTCTTGCGACTTCGTTGGAAGCTCCGGACGTTGCCTTGGCGGCAACGTCTGCGGGAACGTTGAAGCCGATCGCTTCCGCTACCGCCGAGTTGACGGAAAGGGAAGGATTGGGATCGGTCGCGACTGCCATGGTCTTGGGATCGGCACCGTTAAGAAGGATATCGGCCGCCATATCGCCCGCCTTTACGCCGAGCGAATAGTAGTCAACGCCGTAGGTGGCTACGCCGCAGATATTGTTGAAGTCGGTTTCTCCGCAAATGATCGGGATATTGAAGCCCTTGTCTTCTCCGCAGGAAGCAGTGAAGCAAAGGATGATTGCTGCTGTGAGAGCGAGGGTAATAAATCGTGTAAATCGTGTAAATCGTTTCATGGTTTTTATCTCCGTTTTTGATTTGATGGTTAAATTATACCACCTCATCAGCCATAAGTCAAGAAAATGATACTAATAGTCAAATAAGTTTTTCTTATGTCTCGATCCAATAAGGCGTTTTTTCGATATGCACCGTCTCGCCTTCCCACTCAAAGGAAAGAGAGGACGAAAACAGCTTGAGGACGCCCTTTCCGCCGCCGTATCTGCCGTCACCGGAGACCGGCATACCGCGGGAGGCGAACTGTACTCTGATCTGGTGCGTCCTGCCCGTGACGAGGCGCACGCGGACGAGACTTTTCTCCCCTTCCGAGATCACGTCGTAGAAGAGCTTTGCCTCCTTCACGCCTGCGCGCTTCTTTTTCACCGTAAAGGTCTTGTTTGTCCTTCTGTCGTGATAGAGAAGGTCGGTCATCTCACCGCTTTTTTCGGTAGGACAACCGATTATCTCCGCCGTGTATTCCTTCGTGAAGGACACGCCTTCGAGCTTTTTCGGAGCGTCGGGCGACAGGGTGAGGAGCATTACCCCTCCCACCTCTCTGTCGAGGCGGTGAAAGCACTTTGCGCTGTGTATCCCCTCTTTTTCGAGCAGAGCGGGGACCTCCCTCTCCGAGTCGGCGGGGCCGGGCTTATTTATTATAATGAAATCTTTATTCCGATACAGTATTTCTGCCATTGTCTTTCAGGAAGAAAAGAAGGATGATGGCGTTTGCCACCGTTCCGATAAGGGCGACGAGGCCGAGGATCTGCTCCGCGCAGATGTTTATTCCGAGGAAGGTGTTGCCTTTTGCCTGCACGCTTGAAACGAGGAAGCTGAACGCCCAGGTCGAAGCAAAGCCCGCGATACCGCAGACAGCCATTTTGAGGGCGTAGAACTCCGTCCTCAGCTTTTCTCCGACCGTCTCGTAGATGAGGTTGATTACGCCTCCGACGAGGCCGGAGGAAGCGACGGCGGTGAGGATACGGTAAGCGGAAAACATGATCTTACCGTTTGACGGTGAGGCGAGGAAGAGGCAGAGAAAGCCCGCCGCCTGGATACCGAGGCACATAAGCACCATCTTCTTGAACGAATGTCTGTCTCCGAAGCCGCCCATCGGCAGGGATATCGCCGCTCTGACGACCGAGGAAACGGCGCTGATTATCGAGACGAAGGTCATCGAGAAACCGAGCTCGTTTATCTGATACGCTCCGGCGTAGCTCGTCGCGGGGATGCGGAGAAGATCGTAGATGAGGAACGCCGCAACGATGACGAGACCGTTCTTGTTGGAGAATATCCTCTTCATATTTTCGCCGACGTGGAGCTTTATCGGCTCGGAGGGCTTTTCCTTCGAGAAAAGAAGGATGAGGGCGTGGCTGACGCTTAGGACGGCGACTGCTATTCCGCAGAAGACGAACGATCCGTTGATATCCCCCTTCGCGTCGAAGTAATCCATTACGAAACCGACGGCGTAGGAGAAGACTATGCCCGCGAAAAGACTGATCATCTCCTTCAGGGCGGTGAATCTTCCGCGCTTGTCGTTATCGACCAGCGACATATACCAGTTGATCTTCGGCGACTGGATAATATTGTGGATAAAACATCCTATCAGCAGGAGCGCAATGAATATGAAGGTCCTCAGTCCGAACCCGACCTTGAGGAAGGGGCAGAGATAGATGAGCGTAAAGAAGAGGTTGGCGGTGATATGTCCCGCAGTCACCCACCTTTTGACGGGACGCTTGCCGGCGAGGAAAAGCGCGACTATCTGAAGGGTGTTGCCGAGCTGAACTATCGCCGTGATGATACCGGTCAGACTGTCGGATATTCCCATTGCGGACGAAAGCTTTGCTATATAAGCCCCTTCCAGCAATATCTGAATGAGGTACTCTACCGCCGCTTCGACGATATACAGTCCCCTGCTCGTTTTGTAAATGTCTTTTTTACCTGCGTCCATATCGGCACCTCTGTCAAAAAACTGTTTCCCTCTATTATACACAAATAAAACGTTTTTGCAATAGCAAAACGCTTTTTTTATAAAAAACCATACTGTTCCGGGGCGCCCGGCTCTCCGTACGGCACCCTTCCCACGACGCTCGGCGAGAACGGCGCAAGCGTGATGATACCGATCGAAAATAAATAAAGCCACAGAAAAAGAGGCAGGATGAGTTCCTGCCTCTTTTTGAAATGTAAATCCGGGATGATAATACACCGGGACGCGATGTAATTACGGGATCAGATACGATCCGTTATTCCATATTACATAGGATGGGGATTTTCCGGAAGACTGAATGGAAGTCAGATATTCGGACTGCGCTACGGGCTCAAACGCTTTTTTGTCAATATCGTATGAAGAGCATGACAAAAATACTCCCGAATATGTTTCATCATCAACTTTTAATACAAGCTCCGCTATGAGTTTGTTTTTCCAATAAAGCAGATAGCCGACATATTTGCCTTCCTCCATGTCTTTGTCCAATAAAGGTAACGCAATATACGAGTCGTATTGAAGCGCAAACTCAGTGTCAGGCAACTTGTCCAAAAGGGTTGTATCCTGCCACATATCCTGATGAAGATATTTGTTTATGAAGCTGTAATTGTAGTTGTCATCCGCAGTTTCCCATGGGAAAACAGGAATCCCGAGTCTGATTTGCCGCTGCCTTTCAAAATAGTCGGCAAATGCCTTGCGTCCTTCCTCCACAGTTCCGAACGAATCTGTCATTCTGAAATCGCAGAGCTCGTTATAATAATACTGTATTTTTTTCTCGTCTTTGTTAAAAACAAGCGGATATATTGCGGAATAACCCTCACGTGCATAAACATAACCTACAATTTCATAATCCGGGTACTGTTTCATACATCTGTTGGTGACATCCAGGCAAATCTTGTTGCCGAGAGGATTGTATTTGCCGAAAACCTGAGCCAATGCTTCGTTTTTCAGAGCTACTGCCGCAAAAAGAGCGTTATTACAATAGTATTGCCGTACGATCTCATCTGTCTTTTCCAAATAGTCTCCGTATATCGGGAAGTCGATTGACTTTTCACTTTTTTTAACTATATCGTTATATTCGGACAAAGGATCGTTTTCGGTATATTCAAATGGCTCATAAGGCGTGACGTCGTCCTCTGTCTGCTGTTCACTTTTCGCTCCGACAAAAATGCCCTCGGCGAGAGCCTTGCCGTCGTTGTCGGTGTTCCCGGTTTTATTCACGGCGGCGCATGAAGCCACAGACATCAAAATTAAAATAACGAGTAAACCGAGTACTTTTTTCATAGCAAATTCCTTTCAAATAAAAATTATGCAACATGTGCCTCAATGACTCTGACTTTGCAGATAAAATCAGAATAAGTATCTATTCTGAATTCTTGTATCGCATATATATCGTGAGACCATGCGTCGCTTATATACACATATAATTTGTCGTTTCGTATTTCGTATCCAGCGCAAGCAGTCATATGGCCAACGCCATAGGGTGATCCTGAAGCAAAGCCAAGCATTAAGGGATGACCGCTGTTTATTTCGTTGACTAGATCATTCCACTTAAAGCCTTCGCGATCTCTCCAATAAATATTTGAGAGAAAATCATAGCGAATCCCATTGGATGAATACGTAATTGAAGCATATCCGGTTGGAATATTATTGTTTTGCGTATGCCCGTTTGTAGTACCATTATTGCTCATGGCGAGTTGAACATTTATAGCTGTTGCTTCTTGAGAGGATGGAGTTGAACACGAAAATCCCGAATAGCCATGTGACGACCAATAGCCAGCAACATTTGTTATTGCGCAAGGAATGCATGTATGGGACGAGTTGGAAGAAAGCGAAGTTGGTACTCCGTCAAGTATTGCGGAGCAGACCCATCTTTGTTCAGAATGTGTGCTGTCAGCAGATAATAGTCTCAAGTCCTCACCATTTGAAGTGCTTGAAAAAGGAATAGATAATACTAATCCGGTATTTTCGGCACATTTGGGAATCAATAAATATCCGCCAGACGAGTCCAAATGAAAGCGCCACATTGTTCCCGGCTGATTGCCATTTGAATATTGTTTTATTCTAGCATTTGAAGAATTTGCGTTTCCTTCAACACCTACATATTTTCCGCTATAAACCGATTTGATCTGATACCATCCATTACTATTCAATGAAACAATCCACTTTTTCTGATTTGCAGATGTTGTAAAACTCCATACTTGAATGCTTGCATCATCAAGTGTAGACGGACCTTCAATATCCATCACCTTACCATTATACTCGTTTTTTATGAAATATGTGCCCTCGGGAATATTTGTGACAGTCACCGTTTTCGTCACGCCTATACCAGATATTTTGTCTTTTACGGTCAGACTTGACGTCCCTGCCGATTCGCCGGTGACATAGATGACCTTCACGGATATTCTGTTGTTGTCGCCGTATAAAGCGACTTGACCCATCGCTATTCTGTTCCCCGTCTGATCCGCAGGTCTTACTG
>JAGHTD010000183.1 GCA_018065475.1 Candidatus Colimorpha enterica | reverse complement strand
GTATAGTATGATATAATATTATATACCATTATCTTGGGGAGGTATCGGAATGAAGAAAATATCCCGCTTTCTGGCGGCAATGACCGCCTGCCTTATGCTAACGGCGCTTTTCGGCTGCGGAAATAAGGAAAAAGAGCTCCCCGAGGTCGTACTGAGAGGTCTGCCCGAAGAGGCGGTGACGTCGAACATCGTGGTCAGCGGCTTTGCCATCGACATATACCGCACCTACGCCTGCGTGACGGGCTACGAGGGCGACGCCGTCGATCTTGGAATACCTCCGTTTGCCGTCGGCGTTGCCGTGAAGAAGATCGGCGATTCGGCGTTCAAAGACAACGAAAAGATCGAGAGCGTGGTGCTCCCCGAGGGTATCGTCATCATCGGCAAGAACGCCTTTGACGGGTGCAAAAAGCTGAAAAAAGCGGTGCTCAACGACGGGCTTGAAACGGTAGGCGACTACGCGTTCAGAAACAGCGGGATAGAGGAATGTGTCCTCCCCGACAGCGTCGGACAGCTCTGCAAATACTGCTTCTACGGATGTGCCGGGCTGAAAGGGACGCTGCATATCCCGGCAAACCTTTCGGAGCCGGACAAATACGCGTTTTACGGCTGTTCCTCCCTTACGGGAATAGAGTTCTCACCGAGACTGAGCAGGATAAGCGAAAAGATGTTCTCCGGCTGCTCCGGGCTTGTTTCGGTCGATATTCCGAAGAGCGTAAAAAGGATCGACGAATACGCGTTCTCAAACTGCGCCTCCCTTTCATCGGTCACGCTGACCGAAGGGACGGTCAAGTTCGGAGAGGGAATATTCGTGGGATGCCCGTCCGTCACCGTCACCGTTCCGGATGGCTCGGAGGCGGCAAAATACACGGCAAAAAACAACTACAAGACAGAAATTACGGTCGGGAAATGATATGGCGATAAAGAGACCTGAGCTTCTCTCCCCTGCGGGAAACATCGAGAAGATGAAGGCGGGATTTTCCTTCGGCGCCGACGCCTGCTATCTGGCGGGCAAGGGCTTCGGGATGAGGACCGCCGCGGACAATTTCACAGAGGACGAGCTTAACGAAGCGGTTAAGTACGCTCACGCGCTCGGGAAGAAGGTTTACGTCACCGTAAACGTAATGCCCCACGGCGACGAATACGCCGCACTTGAGAAGTATCTTGACTTTCTTGACAGTATCGGTGCCGACGCGCTGATAATCTCCGATCTCGGTGTGCTTGACACCGCAAACCGGCTCGCTCCTCATTGCGAGAAGCATATCTCGACC
>JAGHTD010000024.1 GCA_018065475.1 Candidatus Colimorpha enterica | reverse complement strand
TTTGCGGTCTCGGCGCGGTAGGCAAGTATCTCCTCCACGCTGTCGCCGTATTTCTTTTCAAGCTTCGATATTTTGTCAAGACGGGACTGGATCCTGTCCATCTCCGCCTCGGGGTCGTCTCCGCCCGTATGGGCGAGGTCGTCGGCGGTGAGGGCGATCTCCTCAAGCTTGAAGCCGATCTCCGCAAGCTCGTTCAGATACTTGTCCGCGTCGGGGAAGTAGTCCTTTATCGCCTCGACGGACGATGCGGCACGTCCTATCAGCTCCGCGGCGGGGACGCCCTTCTCGGAACGGTAAAGCGTTTTGACGACGAAACCGGCGTGTTTGACGATCTTCTCGCTGTCCTTCAGCTTTTCGAGGCGGGAGATGAGCTCCTCCTCTTCGCCCGCTTTCAGCTTTGCCGAGTCGATCTCGTCAAGCTGGAGCTTGTAAAGGTCCGCCAGCCGCGCCTTCTCCTTCGAGTCGCGCGTCAGCTCCTCTATCTGCCTTTTCAGCGACGACAGGGAGGCGTAAATCTCCTCGTATTCCCCTCTGACACCGACGCTCTTTCCGTACGAATCGAGGTAGTCGAGGTGGGTGGAGGGTGTGAGAAGCCCCAAGCTGTCGTTCTGCCCGTGAATGGAGATGAGCTCCTCCGCGGACGCTCTGAACTGTGCGGACGGGAGCGCCTTGCCGTTTATCAGCGATCTGACCTTTCCGTCCTGGTCGAAGGAGCGGGAGACTATGAGGTTCCCGTCCTCGTCGACAGGTACGCCCTCGGGGAGGGGAGGATCGACGCCGAAAAACTCGGCGCTGACGCCCGCCTTCGTCTCTCCGAAGCGGATGAGGTCCTTTTTCGGCTTTCTTCCCGTGATGAGCCCGAGCGAGCCGATGAGCACGCTCTTGCCCGCGCCGGTCTCACCCGTCAGCACGTTGAAGCCGGGAGAGAATTCTATATCGCAGCTTTTGATGACCGCGATGTTCTCTATATGGAGACGGGAGATCATTATTTTTCCTCGATGAACTCTTTTATCTGCTGTGCAAGGAGGGAGGCGGTCGCCTCGTCACGGAGAAGGACGAAGATCGTGTCGTCTCCGGCGATCGTGCCGAGGATGTCGCTGCTGTTCATTCCGTCGATGACGGCGGCAGCGGCGTTTGCCATGCCCGAATAGGTCTTGATGACCGCCGTGCTCATGGAGTAGTCGGCGGAGATGACGGTCTCAACGAGGATCGTGCGGTACTTCTGGGATATTTCGAGGTCTCCGGTGCTCGGGAGACGGTAACGGTATCTGCCGTTTGAGCAGGATTTAATGAGGTGGATGCTGTGGATGTCTCTCGACAGCGTCGCCTGAGTGGAGTGTACGCCTTCCTTTGCAAGGTAATCGGCGAGCTCTTCCTGGGTGGCTATTTCGTATTTGGAAACGACCTCTTTGATCTTGTCCTGTCTTTCTTTGCGTTTCAACATATCTGTTATTCCTCCGGAATCAGTTTTGTGACATTTTTTCGCGCAGTACGGTCGCGAAGCTTACTCTCGGCGTGTCGCCGAAGCGGATGAAGTCGGCGGTCAGATGGCTCTTTGTTATCTTCACCGAATCTCCGGCGAAGAGCTCTGCCGTCTGTGTGCCGTCAACGGCGAGGTAGGCGGGACCTCCGCGCCCTTTGTAGATGAGGCTTATTTCCCCGTCGTCGGGGACGATGAGCGGACGTGCGGTGAGGGAATGGGGGCATATCGGTAGCATACAGAGGCAGGGCACCGACGGCTCGATGACCGGGCCTCCCGCAGAGAGCGAGTAGGCGGTCGATCCAGTGGCGGTGGAGACGATGTAGCCGTCGGCTCTGACCGAGCCGTAGGCGAGCCCGTCTCTCCATACCTCTATGTCGAGCATTCTGCCGTTTGAGCCGTGGGAAAGCACGGCGTCGTTGACGGCGATCGCCGAGTGTCCGTAGCCGTTCCTGCCGATGACGCCGACGTTTAAGAGCGAGCGGTGCTCGACGGTGTAATCTCCGCTGAAAAGCAGGGAAAGACGGTCAAGCTCGTCGGTCTTCAGCTCGGCGAGGTAGCCGAGATGGCCTATGTTTATGCCGAGGACGGGGATGTGCTTCGGTGCCATACGGCGCAGAACGCGCATTATGGAGCCGTCGCCTCCCAGGACTGCCGCAACGTCGGGCAAGTCGGCGTTTTCCGCCTTCACCCCGTCGGGGAGCAGACCGAGGGGGATGTGAGGAGAATAGACCTCAGCCCCGAGGGAGAGCAGTTTTTCCGCCGTTTCGCGGGCGTATTTCCAGTCGGGATCCCTTCCCGCTGTCGAATGTATCTCAATTTTCATCGTGGGTGTCTTCTTTCATGAAGAGTGCGAGGTATTCGGTGTTGCCGTCCCCGCCCTTTATTGGGGAGAGGGTGACGCCCTTGCAGGCAAGGCCGTGCAGGGCGGCGCAGGCGATCACGTCGTCCTTCGCTTTTTCGCGTATTTTATCGTTTTTGACGATCCCGCCCTTGCCGATGCCGGAGCGTCCGACCTCGAACTGCGGTTTGATGAGGGAGATGAATCTCCCACCCGGTTTAAGGACAGAGCAGACGGCGGGATAGAGCTTGACCTGCGAGATGAACGAGACGTCCATCACGCAGAGGTCGGCTTTTTCGCCGAGCGTGTCGCAGGTGAGCGCCTTCGCGTTGACGCCTTCGAGGGAGACCACCCTTCCGTCGCCGATCAGCGACGGGTGGAGCTGACCGTGACCGCAATCGACGGCGTAAACCTTCTTCGCACCGTTTTTCAGCAGGCAGTCGGTGAAACCGCCGGTGGAAGCGCCGATGTCACAGCAGGTGAGCCCTGCGGGATCGACACGGAAGAAGGAAAGCGCCTTTTCGAGCTTCAGTCCTCCCCGGCTGACGTATTTCCCGCTGTCGCCGTCGAGGACGGCGACGGTGTCACCGTCTTCCACCTCGTGCGACGGCTTCGTCACCGCCGTACCGTTCACCGTCACCTGCCCGTTCTTTATGAGAGACGCGGCGGCGGAACGGCTGGGAGCGAGCTTCCTTTCGGTCAGAGCGACGTCGAGGCGGCTCATGTATTCCTGCCCGCGAGGTAGTCGGCGAGCCCGTCGAGGAAGGACGGGTCCGCGTCGGAGAACGCCGAAAGCGCTTCCTTCGCCTCCGAGGTCAGGGAGAGGATCTTTTCGTTTGCTTCCTCTTCGGTCATGAAGGAGAGGAAGGTGATCTTGCCCTCGTCCTCGCCTTCCTTTGAGTCGAGGATGTCATCTCTTATCTGGTAGGCAAGTCCGACCGCAGAACCGTATCTGTCGGCGGCTTCGTATTCCTCCGAGGAGCTGTCGTAGCCCGCCGCAAGCACTCCGAAGAGGCAGGCGGTGCGGATGAGACAGCCGGTTTTGAGCGAGTTCATAAGGAGGTGCTGACCTTCGGTGAGGGGCGTTTCTACGCCGAGCAGGTCGAGGAACTGCCCTCCGACCATACCGTTAGGTCCCGCCATCTTCGAGAGAATGGCGACCGCCTCGATGACCACCGCCTCGGCGAGCCATTCGGAGGACGCCACCGTCCCGAAAGCGTGGGTGAGCAGACCGTCGCCGGCAAGCAGGGCGTTCGCCTCGCCGTAAATGCGGTGATTGGTCTGCCTTCCGCGCCGGAAATCGGAGTTGTCCATGCAGGGAAGGTCGTCGTGTATCAGCGAATAGGTATGCACCATTTCAAGCGCCGCCGCGAGGGAGAGAGAATCGTTCACGTCTCCGCCGAAGAAACGGCAGAACTCCATCGTCAGCACGGGGCGTATCCTTTTCCCGCCCGAGCCGAGGGAGTAATTCATAGCGTCGAAGAGGGGAGCGAGCTCGTCGTATTCGCTTCCTATAAAGGAGGGAAGTGCCTCCTCGAATATCTTTTTGTCACTGTTCAGGACTGCTAAAAGGTTGTTCATGCAGTTCTCCTTCCTTCATCGTGAGGGCGGTGACCTTCTGCTCCGCTTCGGTCAGCTTTTCTTCACAGAGGCGGACGAGGCCTATTCCTTTTTCAAACGCCTCGAGCGATTTGTCGAGGGGCATTTCTCCGTTATCGAGGGCGGACACTATCTTTTCGAGCTCCGCCATCGCTTCTTCAAACGTCATTGGTTTGTCCATTTTGTTCTGTCCTTTCAAGCGTGATCCCGGTGACCTCGGCGTCTATCCTGCCGTCGGCGAGGGTGAGGGAGACGCTGTCTCCAACCGAAACGCCCGACGCGCTTCTCACCGATCTTCCGTCACCGTCGAAGACCGCCGTATATCCCTTTGACAGCACCCGGAGGGGGCTGAGGGCGTTGAGCATATCGGCGCGCCCGGCAAGACGCTTCCTGCCGTCCGCTACGCTCCTCGTCATATTCCTTTCAAGCGATGAGGAGAGATCGAGGAGCTTCATCCTCCTCTGCTCCGCGTAGAAGCGGGGGTCAGTCATCACCCTTCTTCCGGAGAGCGATCCGAGACCCTGGCGGTATCTTTCTATCCTCTTTTTCGTCAGTTCCGCCATCCTGTTTTCGAGGTTGCCGAACCTGACGAGCATTGAGGCGGTGTCGGGCACCGCAAGCTCTGCCGCCGCCGACGGGGTGGGAGCTCTTTTGTCGGAGGCGAAGTCGCAGATCGTGAAGTCGGTCTCGTGGCCGACCGCCGAGATGACGGGCACCTGCGACCTCCTTATTTCCCTTGCGAGGGCTTCGCTGTTGAACGCCCAGAGGTCTTCGATCGAGCCGCCGCCGCGTCCGATGATGATGACGTCAACGTCCGAGCCGCCGCGGCCGAAATATTTTATTCCTTCTATAAGCATTGCCTCGGCTCCTTCGCCCTGGACGAGCGAGGGGTAGAGGACGATGTCGCAGATCGGGAAGCGTCTGCCCGTGACCGAGATGATGTCCCTCACCGCCGCGCCCGTGGGGGAGGTGATGACGCCGATACGGCGGGGGCACTTTGGCAGGGGCTTCTTTATGCTCTCGTCGAAGAGACCTTCGGCGGCGAGCTTTCTTTTCAGCTGTTCAAAGGCGAGGGCAAGCGCACCGACGCCGTCCGGCTCCATAGAGGAGGCGGTGATCTGGTAGGTCCCTCCCGCGACGTAGAGGGTGACGGCACCCGTAAGCACGACCTTCTGCCCGTCTTCGGGGCGGAACTTCAGCCGCGCGAGGCTGCTTCTGAACATCACGGCGCGGATGATCGCTTTTCCGTCTTTCAGACTGAAATAGGCGTGCCCGCCGGAATATGAGAGGTTTGAGATCTCGCCTCTGACGCGGACGGAGGAGAAAAAGGGGTTTGCGTCGAAGCAGCCCTTGACGAACTCGTTGAGCTGCGCGACCGAGAAGACCCTGCCCTTTTCAAACGCACCGTCAAACGGGGAGGATACCTCGTATTCGTCATCGTCGGGGATCAGATATTCTTTTCTGTTCATATCAGTTTGCTGTATTTGAGATAGGTGAGACGGGAGATGCCCGCCGCGTTGTCGGATGAATACTGCGGCTCGGCGAAGAGACCGCCGAAACGCTCGGAGAGCAGGGACTTTATCGCCCTGTTGCTCATCACCCCGCCCGAGAATACGACGGGAAGGGAGGGATATGATTCAAGGGCGGAGGAAACCATTGCGGAGACGGTCTCGGCGACGAAGGAGAAGATATATGCGGCGATCTCGCCCTTGTCGGTGCTTTTCTCTATCATCTCGGACGCCTTGTTCTCCAGTCCCGAGAGGTTGCAGTCGCAGCCCTTGACAGAGATTTTTACCTTGTTTGTGAGAGGACGGTCTCCCAAGAGCTCTTCAAGCTCCCTTCCGCAGGGGAAGCGGAGCCCCATTTTCACCCCCGCGCGGTCAATGCTCTGACCCGCCGAGATGTCGAGTGTCCTGCCGATTATCTCAATTTCGTTCCCTTTGCAGTGAAGAAGCTCCGTCGTCCCTCCCGAAAGGTGAAGGGCGAGGAACTCCTGCCCGTGAAGATCCTCACGTCCGCAGGAGTAGAGAGCGGCGGCGATGTGGCCTTCCTGGTGGGAGAAGTGATAGGCGGGGATCCCGAGGAGGGAGCTTATCCCCGTCCCGAAGCTCTTTCCCGCGAGGAAGCAGGGCATATAGGAGCCCTCGGCGTTCCTCGGCCTCACCGACATTCCGACGGCGGCAAGGGAGTGCGCGCCGAGCTTTTCGGCAAGCTCCGGGAGCTGTACGGTGTGGTGAAAGAGCGCGTCCGACTGACGGAGGCCCCTTTCGCCCTCGGCTACGGGGAGCAGTTTTTTCAGGTTGAGCGTGACTTCCTTCTCGTCCGAAACGGCGAGGGAGGTGGTGTAGTTGCTGGTATCTACGCCGAGGAACTCAGCCATTTTCTTTCAGCCCGAGGGAGACGGCGACCGAGTTGAGGACACCGTTGACGTAGCCGGGGACCTTGTCGTCGTCGTATTTCTTGGCGAGCTCGACCGCCTCGTTTATGGAGACGGAGAAGTCGAGCTTCTCGCCGTGTTCCTTCTGATAGTACGCCATTTCGTAGGCGGCGATGCGGAGGATGACTCTCGCTACGTTTGAGAGGCGGCGGAGCGTTCTGCCGTTGAGGCAGGGGGTGATCACCGCGTCGAGGTCGGTGATGTGGTTCATGACGCCGTCATAGACCGCCTTTACGTAGTCGGGGTCGGCGGCGACACCGATATTCTCGCTTTCCTCACGGTAGAACTCGTTGCGGTCGCAGTCCTTCTGGAACTCGCTTTCAAAGAGGAGCTTGAAAACGTCCTCTCTCGCCTGCAAACGCTCGGCGACCGTGACCTTTCTCCTCTCGGCGTGGATGATATTTTCTGTGTTTTCGTTCATTTTATTCGTTTCCTGCATGATAAACTCCGGATGGCAAATATTCAAAATATATTATAC
>JAGHTD010000282.1 GCA_018065475.1 Candidatus Colimorpha enterica | reverse complement strand
TATGAAATACAGTCTTCTTTCCAAAAAGCCGGATTCCCCCGCCTACTGCGGAGTGATCTACGATCTTTCCGCCGACAGGGCGGTGAACAACCTGAGCGACGACAAAAAACGCAACGAATACTTCCTTTCGGTGCTCTCGTCGCCTCTTACCGACGTGGAGAACATCAGATACAGGCAGGAGATATTTGAGGATCTCAGCCGCTGTGAAGGGCTTTTCGACGCCCTCAAACTGATCTTCACGAGATACGACAGGATCAAGACCGACTGGCAGGATATGAAGCTCGGCTCGATCTCGTCGTCCGAGACTAACCCGGAGGCGTTTCTGCGCCATTCGTTCGCTTCCCTTAAGGTGACGGCGATATTCCCGTCAACTATGGCGTCTTTCTTTGAAAACATCGCCTCGACGCTCGGCATATACGATATAAAGTCCGAAGCTCTCTGCGATATGAAAAAGCGCTGTGACGCCATGAGAGGCGAGGAAGCACTCGGAAACATCGTCGAAATATCACAGCTCTTCCGTTACGGGGAGATCGAGGACTACGATTTTTCGCTCCTCGTGAAGGCGGACGGACTTCTCTATCCCGAGAAGGCGGACATTTCCGCCGTATCGCCCGTGAAAAAGAAGCAGGGCGGTCTCGCCGGACTGTTCAAAAAGGATAAAAAAGCCGAAAACGTGATCACGGTCGGAACGGCACACTCCGAGACGGGAAACGATCCGCAGGAATGTTCGTCCTACCTTCTCGGCTGCGCTCTCGCCGACATCGACAGAAAGCTCACCGAGATCACAAACAATCTCTACGAGATATTCTACGGGCTCTCCAACGAGCTTATGTTCTACGAGATCGGTCTTCTTTATATGGATGAAGCGAAGAAACAGGACGTTCCGCTCTGCTATCCGACAATGCTCCCCGCCGAAGACGACGTTATCAGACTGAAAAACGTGAAGGAACTTCTCCTTCTTTCCGGCGGCAAGGGCAGAGAAACGGTGCCCAACGACATAGATATAGGATCCTCCCGTGCGGGAATGATCATCAAGGGTCTTACCGACAGCGGAAAGACGGTCTTTCTCCGCGCCGTTGCAGGCGCTCAGCTTCTTGCGCAGTCGGGTCTCCCCGTGCTTGCCGAAGAGGCGCTACTTTCGGTGCGCGGCGGTTTCTTCTCTCATTTTTCATCGGCGGAAGAGGACTTCCTAAAAGGAAGTGCGCAGGGAAGATTTGACCAGGAAGCGGGCGAAATATCGAGGATAATCGACAATTTCAGACCCCATTCTCTCCTCCTTCTCAACGAGACCTTCCAGACCACTTCCTACGAAGAGGGAACCGAAAGCATTTACAACATCCTGAGATATATGCCTAAGCTCGGCGCAAAATATATCTTCGTGACGCATCTCACGCGGCTGTTCGACTATATGCACGGCGAAAACGTAATGCTCGCTTCGACGTCGAACGATCCCGCAACGAAATATAAGATTATCATCGGCGAAAGCAAGAATTAAGGAAATCATAAAATGGAAATACTCGAAAAAATATCCGAAGAACTGAATCTCCCGCTCAAAAAGATCACCGCCGCCGTCGGGCTTATGGACGAAGGCAACACGATACCCTTCATCTCACGTTACCGCAAGGAGGTGACGGGCGGGCTTGACGATACCGAGCTCCGCACGCTCTCCGACCGTCTCGAATACCTCCGCTCCCTCGAAAAGAGAAGAGAGGAAGTAAGGGCGGCGATCGAAGCGCAGGGCAAGATGACCGAGGAGCTTTCGGCACAGCTCGACAGAGCGGAAAAGCTGACGGAGATAGAAGACGTTTACCGCCCCTTCAAACAGCGCAAAAAGACGAGAGCCGACGTGGCAAAGGAAAAAGGGCTTGAACCGCTTGCCGACCTTATCCTCGAACAGAGACGCAAATACGAGCCGCTGTCTATCCTTCATACCGCAGACAGTCTCGTCAACGAAGAAAAGGGCGTGCTCAGTGCCGAGGAAGCTCTTAACGGTGCCTGCGACATAATCGCGGAGAAGATCTCCGACGATGCCGAGATGAGAAAGTACATAAGAGAGCTTTCGTTCAGACACGGCAAGATCACGGCGTCAAAGGTAAAGGACGCAGAAGACGAAAAGGGCACATACGCCACCTATTACGAGTTCGAGGGCAAAATAACCGATATGCCCGGCTACCGCGTTCTCGCACTCAACAGAGGAGAAAAGGAAGGGGTACTCAACGTCAGCGTCTCGGTACCGAGCGATCTTATCCTCAACGGTATGCTTTACAATACCGTCACCGACTATTCAAGCCCCGCGTTCAAATACATCTCGTCCGCCGTAGTTGACAGCTACGAGAGACTCATCGGACCGTCGATCGAGCGTGAGATAAGAAACGAGCTGTTCGACGATGCCGGAGAAAAAGCGATCAAGGTCTTTTCCGACAACCTCAAAAACCTTCTTCTCACCCCTCCGCTCAAGGGCAAGACCGTCCTCGGTCTCGACCCCGGATACAGGACGGGATGTAAGCTCGCCGTGGTTGACAGGACGGGAAAGGTGCTCGACACAGCCGTCATCTATCCCACGAAACCGAAGGAGGACATCATCGGCTCGGAGAGGATCGTTCTCGGACTTATCAAGAAATACGCTGTCGATTTCGTCGCGATAGGCAACGGAACGGCGTCGAAGGAGAGCGAGAAGTTCATCTCCGACCTTCTCAAAAGGGCTGACCGCGAGGTGCATTACGCCATGGTCAGCGAGGCGGGAGCGTCGGTATATTCGGCATCCGAGCTCGCGGCGGCGGAGTTCCCCGACTTCGACGTAACGCAGAGAAGCGCAGTTTCGATCGCACGCCGTCTTCAGGATGCGCTTGCCGAGCTCGTTAAGATCGACCCGAAGTCGATCGGCGTCGGTCAGTATCAGCACGATATGAAGCAGAACAGGTTAAGCGAGTCGCTCACCGCCGTTGTCGAGGACTGCGTGAACTCGGTAGGCGTCGATCTGAACACGGCTTCCCATTCGCTTCTTTCCTACGTCGCGGGTATCAATACCGCTTCGGCGAAGAATATCGTCACGTACAGAGAGGAAAACGGAGAGTTCAGAAACAGAAAAGAGCTTCTTTCGGTACCCAAGATCGGGCCAAAGGCATTTCAGCAGTGCGCGGGCTTCCTCCGCGTTCCCGGCTCGACCGAAGCGCTTGACCTCACCGCCGTCCACCCCGAATCCTACTCGACAGCAAAGTCGCTCCTTGACAGGTTCGGATACAGCGAAGAGGATATAAGAAAAGGCGGTATAAGCGGAATAAAGAATAAGGCCGAGGAATATGGGATAAAGAAGCTGAGCGAGGAACTCGGCACGGGTGATCTCACTCTCGCCGACATTCTTTCGGAGCTTGAAAAGCCCGGCAGGGACATAAGAGACAGTATGCCTTCACCCGAGTTCAGGGACGACGTCATGGATATGAACGACCTTAAACCGGGAATGACCTTCACGGGCACCGTCCGCAACGTCGTCGATTTCGGCGCGTTCGTCGATATAGGCGTACATCAGGACGGGCTCGTC
>JAGHTD010000316.1 GCA_018065475.1 Candidatus Colimorpha enterica | reverse complement strand
ATCTATATTATACTATTTTTTGTTTCTATTTGCAATAGAAATGACGTTTTTATTTGTGGCGATTCTTATTGCCGTCGGGATCGTTCAGTATTTTTGCCGAGGTGTTGTTTTCGGGCTTGATCTCGCCTGCCGCCATAAGGGCCTTCTTAGTCATGATCGGACCAACAAGCTCGTAAACGAGAACCGAGAAAAGAATGATGTTTCTGACAAGCGCACCCTCGGTCTGACCGAGCTGCATTGCGGTGACGGACATACCGAGCGCAACACCCGCCTGAGGAAGAAGCGTGATCCCGAGATATTTGACAATCGTATCTCCGCACTTTGTCGCCTTGGACGAAATGGCCGAGCCGACAATCTTGCCGAGAGAACGGAAGATGATGTAAACGACGCCGACACCTATTATCGCCGGTACGGTGAAGACCGAGAGGTCAAGCTCAGCACCGCTGATTACGAAAAAGAGAACGAAAACGGGTGTCGTCCATCTGTCAACTCTGTCCATAAGCTCCTCGGACGATTCGCATATATTGCAGAAAACGGTACCAAGCATCATGCAGGAGAGAAGAGAAGAGGTCGAGAGCTTAACGGGGCCGATCGGTATCTCTATCATTGTGATAGCCACCGTAAGGATAACGAAGGTTATCGAAACCGACATTCTCTATGATATAGAAAGAAAGAGCTTTTCCGCCTGCGTGAAGAGCCAACCCATTACCGCACCGAGTAGGAGCGAAAGGACGATCTCGATTATCGGATTGACGATTATGGATATGAAATCGACCGTACCGCTGACCATTGCTTTGGCGATACCGAAGGAAACTGCGAAAACGATGAGACCGACGGCGTCGTCAAGCGCGACGATAGGGAGAAGAATATCGGTGAGAGGTCCGTCCGCCTTGTACTGACGTACGACCATAAGCGTTGCGGCGGGAGCCGTTGCGGTCGCGACTGCTCCGAGAGTGATGGCCGCGCTGATAGGGAATACGTCGTTCCCAAGGATCACGGAAAGGACACAGAGCGCAACGTCAACGAAAGCCGCTGCCGTCAACGCCTGAAATACGCCGACGATGACCGCCTGTCTTCCGGTCTTTTTGAGCTGTGAAAGACGGAACTCGTTACCTATCGAAAAGGCGATAAAGCCGAGTGCAACGTCTGATATTACCTTGAACTTTTCGACGTATTCCATACTGCCGAATCCGATAAAGTCAAATCCCGCAAGCAGGCCGAGACGGCCGAGGCAGAAGGGCCCGATAAGCACGCCGGCAACAAGATAACCCGTGACTGCGGGAAGTCCGAGCGGTTTGATCACCCTCGTCATAAACAGTCCCGCGATCAGGGCGATCGAAATACTGATAAGAATATCCATAAAAACACCTCTGTTTCAAACAAAGTATAATTATATCACTTTTTGGATTTTTGTCAACTAAAAACGGGAAACTGATAAAGGTTTCCCGTTTATTATTGTCATTAAGCGAATACGTCGATCCAAAGAAAGATCATCATCGGCACCGTCGGCAGGAGAGAAAGAAGATATATCCTGCTTTCGGCAAGCGAAACAGAAAACGAACAGGCGAGAACGCAGGGAAGCGCCAACACCCTGAGTGCCGCGAGAAAGTCGAGCCGTCCGCGAAGCGCAATCCAAAGCATGGTGAGGCACGAAAGTCCCCAAACGATCAGAAGGATAAATGCCGCCGTCCCGTTCTTTTTTCTGCATACGATGAACGGAAGAAAGAGCGAGAAGGTCATGGCAAACCCGTAGCCGTCGGTGAGAACGGATCTGAACTCGATGTCGAGCAGAAGCGGGATAAGGAGTGCCGAGAGCGCAAACGCATAAACCGCCTTGTCTTTCCATTCCTTCGATGACCAGTCGTCAAAGATCGCCGAAATCGGGAGCAGGATCAGAAAGATCATGCAGAAGATCTTTTCAAACTGTATAAACGTCTTTCCGAATATTATCGAATAAGGCGGATAAACCGTTACGGCAAAGAGTATTCCGATCAGCGAGAGTAAATATACGGCTTTCTTTGTGACCGATGAAATGAGACGCATCCGTGTTATCAGTATGCCTTAGCCCAGAGGACCATCTGAGATGCGGGTTTGCCGCAGCAGACGCAGGTCTCGGCGATCTTTTCCTGTTTGAAAGGAATACATCTCGAGCCGACGCCGGTGATCTCCTTGACCTTGTCTTCACATTCCTCGGGGCCGCACCACATTGCTTTGATGAAGCCGTCGCCCTTTTCGTCGAGTGTCTTTTTGATCTCGTCGAGGGAGGTGCAGGCGGATGTGCGGTTCTCTCTGTTTTTGAGTGCTTTCTCCCAAAGACCGCTTCTTACCTCTTCGAGCTTGTCTGCGACGGAGGTTTCAAGCGTATCGAGCGAAACGAAGCTCTTTTCTCTGTTGTGTCTGCCGACGAGGACGCACTGATTGGATTCGATGTCGCGGGGACCGATCTCAAGACGTACGGGAACGCCCTTCATCTCGTATTCTGAATACTTCCAACCGGCGGTGTTTTCGCTGTCGTCGAGCTTTACACGGTATCCTGCTTTGAGAAGTCTGTCTCTGATCTCCGATGCCTTTTCAAGCACGCCTTCCTTGTGCTGTGCGACGGGAATGATGACGACCTGAATGGGCGCGACTGCGGGCGGGAGAACGAGACCGTTGTCGTCGCCGTGCGTCATGATGATCGCGCCGATAAGACGTGTGGTAACGCCCCACGAAGTCTGATGAGGATACTGAAGCTGATTGTTTTTGTCGGTGTATCTGATGTCGAACGCCTTTGCGAAGCCGTCGCCGAAATAATGCGACGTTCCTGCCTGAAGGGCCTTACCGTCGTGCATAAGCGCCTCGATAGCGTAGGTGTCTTCGGCACCTGCGAACTTATCGGAGGGAGTTTTCGGTCCTCTGACTACCGGCATAGCAAGCTCGTTTTCGCAGAAATCGGCGTAGATGTTGAGCATACGGAGCGTCTCTTCTCTTGCTTCTTTTGCCGTTGCGTGCATAGTGTGGCCTTCCTGCCAGAGAAACTCTCTCGTGCGGAGGAAGGGACGTGTGTTCTTTTCCCAACGGACGACGGAGCACCACTGATTGTAGAGCTTCGGCAGGTCACGCCACGATTTGATTATGCTTGCGTAATGCTCGCAGAAAAGCGTCTCGGACGTAGGTCTTACGCAGAGCTTTTCGGAAAGGTTTTCCTGTCCTCCGACTGTGACCCACGCACATTCGGGGGCAAAGCCCTCGACGTGATCCTTTTCCTTTTCAAGAAGCCCTTCGGGGATGAAAAGAGGCATATAAACGTTCTCGTGTCCCGTTGCCTTGAACTTGCCGTCAAGGATCTTCTGAATATTTTCCCATATAGCGTAGCCGTAAGGACGGTATATCATACAGCCCTTGACGCTCGAATAGTCGATAAGGTCTGCCTTTTTTACGACGTCGGTGTACCACTGCGCAAAGTCAACATCCATCGAGGTGATGGACTCGACCATTTTCTTGTCCTGTCCCATAAAAAATCTCCTGTTTTATAAATGATTTATTCTGATTATTATTCCATATACTCACTTGCGGTGAGGTATCTTTCCGCCTGAGCGGTAAAGAGCTTGTAATATTGTCCCTTTGCTTCGAGAAGCTCGATATGCGTGCCTGTCTCTACGATCTTACCGTATTCAAGCACCACGATCTTGTCGGCTGTTGTTGCGCTTGAAAGTCTGTGCGAGACGAAGAGCGTCGTTCTGTCCTTGCGGAGATCGTCGAACTGACGGTAGATCTCGCTTTCGGCGATGGCGTCAAGCGATGCCGTCGGCTCGTCGAGGATGAGCACGTCTGTGTCGGAGTAGAACGCGCGGGCGATCGAAAGCTTCTGCCACTGTCCTATCGAAAGCTCGATTCCGCTCGTCTCAAAATACTTCATAAGCGGCGTGTCGAACTTGTCGGGAAGCTTGTTGATGAAGTCGGTCGAGTTGCTTTCGTCCGCCGCCTTCATGATCTCGTTTATATCGTAGGGCTTTGAGATCTGACCGAAGCGGATATTCTCGCTGACAGATACTGCATACTTTCCGAAGTCCTGGAAGATGATACCGAAAATTGAATATACGTCCTCGACCCTGTATTCCTTGATGTCGTAGCCGTCAAGGAGGATCACGCCTTCGGTGGGATCGTACAGACGGGTAAGGAGCTTGATGAGCGTCGTTTTGCCGGCACCGTTAAGGCCGACGAGGACGACCGTACTGCCTTCCTCAATGACGAGGTTAATGTGGCTGATGACGTCGTGATCCGAACCGGGATAGCGGAAGCATACGTCTTTGAACTCAAATCTGTGTGCAACGTGGTGCTGGATCTCCCTCGGCTGTTCAAGCGTCGGGGAAACGGTGCGGTCTCTTTCCATAAACGTGATGAGATTGTCAATGAAGAGGGTGCCCTCGTAAATGGAAGCGATGACAGAAATCAACGACATGACGTTGCCCGAGATCGAACTGAGTGCGGCTGCGTAGAAGGAATAATCGTCGATTTGGTATTTGCTCTTGCAAACGCCGATCGCAAGCACGATGTAGAAAGAGGTATGTACAGCGGTCGAAAGGAAGGAAATGAGTATCTGCCACAGACCTTCGGCGACGAAGAGCTTTTTCAGCCCTGCAAAGTATTTGGTGAATACGCCCTGGTATCTGTCGATAAAGGTGTCTCCGAGGTTGAACATCTTGACTTCCTTTACGAGGTCCTTATTCGTCATAAGTCCCGAGTAGTAGGAAAGCTGTCTTCTGTCCTTGGAGCGGAAACGCATGTAATTGAAGTTCTTTTTGCGATATACGAAGCTGATTATCGCAGAGGGTATAGCAAGGACGACGAGGATGAGAGGAACCCACAAGCTGAAAGTCGAAAGAGCGACGATGAAGGAGATGAGCGTGATCATAATGCTTATGATCTGGAAGCTTGCCCTTAGGATCTGAATGGGGCGGTGTCCCGCCTCGCGGCTCGCGTTTTCGAGCTTTTCGTAGAAATCCGGGCGGTCAAAGTCCGCCATGTCGATCTCTTTTGCCTTTTTCATTATCTTGACGTTGACGTGGTTGACGACAAGCTCACCGGCGATGCTGTTGAGGATAGAGGTGACCTGGTTTATCGCCGAGGTGATGAACTGGAACGCCGCCTGGATGATGAGCAGGTTGACGAGCCCCCAGAATATTTCAAGCGTCTTTGAGTTGGAGGCGTCGGCAAGTCTTCCGATGAGGTCCGCTGAAATCTTTGCGCTGATGACGGGAATAATACCTGTGAGAACTGCGGTGAACATCATGACGAAGAGGATCCACGGTCTCGTTTCCCATACGAGCTTGAATATATATATGAGACGAGAGGTAAAATCTTTCAAAAGCTGAATAACAAAAGCGGGAACTTCTTTAAGTGATTTGGGCTTTTGCATTGCTCCGTTTGAATCAGACGGAGGCGGTCCCATAAAAGGTGGCATAAAATCAGTCCCTTCAAAAAAATATTTTACATTTTATTATATCATATTTATGCTTGTTTTACAATACAAATTACGAAAAAGTTGACTTCTTATTGATTTAGTGATATAATTGTTGAAATAAAAGGGGTGATAAAATGAAGAACGGAAAATGGATATGGAAAAAAGGCACCGAAACGCCCGACAGTTACGTTGAGTTCATGTCGGTTTTCGATTCTGATGGGACGAAAACGGTTTTGTATATTGCCGCGGAGACCGACGCCGTCGCGTACGTGAACGGCAGGCGTGTTTCCTTTATGTCCTTTGCGGGATACAGAGACGAAAAATATTATGACAAAATAGATATAACCGACTTTTGCCGCCGCGGCGAAAACGTCCTCACCGTCACCGTAAGATATGAGGGAAGAAATACCTCCACTCACATAGACGACGGCGCGGGACTGATCTTTGAGGTCGTGAGCGGAGAAGACGTCCTTTGCTTCAGCTCCGAGAAAACGCTTTGCAGGATTGACGAGAGATACGTTCAGGGCGTTTGCAGACTTGTGACCGGTCAGCTTGGTTATTCTTCAAATATGAAGAACGCCGAGTGCGGCGAATATGAGAATGCCGTACCGACGGGAAGAAACTGCGTCCTCAAAAAAAGGCCGGTAGAGCGCTGCGACGTGCTCCCCGGGCTTGAAGGAAAAGACATCCACGCCGATGGAAAGATGATCTACGATCTCGGAAGAGAAGAATGCGGCTACGTTTATCTCAGTGTAAATGCGGAAGAAGACACGCTTGTCAAGGTCGCTTACGGTGAGCATATCGTTGACGGCGAGGTCAGACGGCTTGTCGGCGGGCGTGATTTCTCGCTTGATTTTCACTGCAAAAAAGGCGAAAACAGCTTTGAGCAGATGTTCGTACGTATTGCGGGAAGATACCTTCAGATAATTTGTGACGATCCGATTGAGGTCGTGAAAATCGGAATCTACCCCGTAATGTACCCGCTTACGGAAAAGAAGAGGGAGTTTGACGGTCTTTACGGTGATATATACAAGACCTGCGTGAGGACCCTCCGCCTCTGTATGCACACGCATTACGAGGACTGCCCGTGGAGAGAGCAGGCGCTTTACGTC
>JAGHTD010000299.1 GCA_018065475.1 Candidatus Colimorpha enterica | reverse complement strand
CATCTTTCCTGCATCGCCCCGCTTCCAAAGGAGGTCCGCACCCATATTGCGGTAGCCAAGGCATTTGCGTATATTTTTGACAGAGAGAAAACAACCTCCTCTTCCGACTGAAGACGGTTGCCGGGGAAGAAGTGATGTTTGCCCTTGCGGGCAAGTGATGTTGTGCTGCCGCACAGTGATGTTTTTGCCTTCGGCAAATGTGATGTGATGTGTTCCGCCGCCCACGCCCGCAGGCGCATCACTCGCCGCAGGCGAACATCAGCGCGAAGCGCATATCACGTTCCGCTTGCGGAACACATCATTCAAAAAAAGTCCCTTTTGTCTTACGACAAAAGGGACATTTTTGTTGTGATAGACTGACCAAAAGGTACATTTTCAAGCTAAAACTGACCAAAAGGTACGCGAGCCTGCCTGCTCGACAAACTGGGATTTTGCCTACTCTTGATTTAGCAAATAATCGATCATTTATTGCTAAATCCACCATTCAGGGGTAAGCTCACCTAAAGTTACAATTTTTCCGTTTTCATAATCTAACATAATTTCAATATCATGATATTTCCCTGGAGTAAGCTGTGTCATTAATTCTCTACAGGCTCCACAAGGGGCCCCCGTCTTACCATCTGACATTATTGCTAATACGCGTTTAATCTTATGCTCTCCATTTGTAATCATATTAAATATCGCATTTCTCTCGGCACAAATTCCAAGTGTTGAACAAGTATCAACACAAACTCCTACATATATCTTTCCACTTTCAGATTCGATAGCTGCTGCAACTCCTCCTGCCCATACTCTGTCAGAAATCTCTCTTCCATTCTGCACTGCTTTTGCTGCATTATATAATTCTGTCCATTTATTATCCATTGTTACTTCCTCCATCAAATTCAGATTTGTCAAACTTATTATAACACAATTTCGTGAACTTTTCAACCAGTTTTGCGCAAAAAAGCCCTCGGGTTCCGACTGGTGACGGAAATCATAACAAAGACGGTGCTTCGCACCTAATGAATTAAGCATCAAATCAAGGCGAAGCCTTGTATTTCATCAACACGAAGTGTTGTATATCATCAGCCCGTAAGGGCTGTATCTCATCAAGCCGCAGGGGATTTATACACACCTACGGTGTGATGATATACACGGCTAACGCCGTGATGAGATACAAAGGCGGCGAGCCGCCTTTGGTGATATACCAAGCCTGCGGCTTGGATAAACGAAAACAGAACATTTGTCTACTGACAAATGTTCTGTTTTGGTTGGCCCGCTCTGCAGGATTCGAACCTGTGGCCCTCAGAATCGGAATCTGATACTCTATCCAGCTGAGCTAAGAGCGGTGATTAACTTATTTTACGGGGTACTTTCTTCTGCCGAAGAGAGCGGTTCCCGGGCGGATGATCGTTGCGCCGTATTCGAGCGCGAGGCGGTAGTTGTCCGACATTCCGAGACTGAGCTCCGGCTTTGAGCCGAGCAGTCCCTTCCCAGAAAGGTCTTTGAAAAGCCCCGAGATCTCGGTGAAGAACGGGACGTAATCGCTTTCATTTTCGAGGTGAGGACCTATCGACATAAGCCCGACGATCCTTATTCCGTCAAGCTTCGACGCTTCGGTGATGAACGCCTCGGCGTCATCCTTGGCGATTCCGCCCTTGCTGTCCTCGTCGGCAATGTTTATCTCACAAAGGCAGTCGGTGACTATTCCCTTCGCCTTCGAGCGGACGGAGATCTCTTTTGCGAGCTTCAGACTGTCGAGAGAATGGATGAGCGACACCTTTCCTACGATATATTTCACCTTGTTGGTCTGAAGCTGACCGATGAAATGAATCATTTCGGGCTTTGCGTCAAGGCGGTCGTACTTATCCATAAGCTCCTGCACCTTGTTCTCGCCCATATAGCGGAGACCGTTTGCAAAAGCAAAGTTGATTATCTCGACGGGGACGGTCTTCGTTGCGGAAACGACCTTTGCGCCGTATCTGTCGGCAAGTGCGACCGTCTCTCTGACCGCTGCCGCTATCGCTTCTTTGTCAAACTCCCCGATCTCTCGGTCACTGAACGATCTTTCCGTCATAAAGATCCTTGCCTTTCGTAATAACCAAATCGTTTTTGGCGAGCCAGTCGGCGCGGTTGGCAGCCGAACCGCCTCTCTCTTTGACGATGAAGTAACCGTCGTACTCGAAGATCGGCTCAACGAACTTGAAATTGACCTTCGTTCCCTTGAGGGTATAAACACCCTGTCTTCCCGATACAATATGCAGAGAAGACGAAGGAATACGGTAGCCGGTATAGGTTTTCTGGACGATCTGCACCGTCTGATTGCGCGCGTAACTGAAGTTTTCGGGCAGATCCGTCGCCCTGAATATGAGAATAGCCGAGGACGAATCGACCTCGTACAGTATTCTGTAAAGGTACATATTCACCGTGGCGTCGTTGTTCTGCGGGAATCTCACGTCGTAATAGTGGTCGGTCTCGAAGTTATGGAGTACCGACAGGTCGATCTCGCAGGCGATATACCACATATAGTCGGTGACGAGCTTTCCGACGGGATAACCGAAGCCGGTACTGCTGAAATCGTCGGGCTCTTCATTCTTGAACGACTCGAAATCGTCGTAAGTCAGAAGCGAAATATTGTTGCTCGTATAAATATCCTCGTATCCGTCAACGTAAGAATAGAAGTAGCCGGTATTGTTGGCATATACGGAAGCCGGCTGTGAGGAAAGGGCGTTGTAGAGACTCTCTCTCTGCTCTTTGAGCATCGAGATCGTATCGCTGTAACCCGAAATGCTCTTGGTGATTATCCTGCGCTTGTTCATATTTATGAGGAGACTTTCCTGCGTGATGAGCGAGGAAGACATATTTCCGCGCGAGGCGTAGTCGATGAAGTCGTAGAGGTCGGTGCTGATCTTCTCGTCGGTGGATGCCGTATCGGTATGACGCTCGGTATCCGACATATTGCTCGATTCGAGAAGCGAGATCTGCTTATTGAGAGCGATTATCTGCGAACAAAGCGACTCGGAGTCTGCGGACGAGAATATTTCGGCGACCTGAATACCAGTTGCGACCTTGATACCGTCGCTTTTAAGATAGTTCACGTTGCCCTTCGTCGTCGAATAGACGATCTGCTCGTTGCGCATGATGATCGCGGTGGCGGACAGCGTTTCCTCGGCGGTCGTATAGAGCGCCTTCGACGTCTCGATGGCGGGGGTGAAGCCGCCCGTGATGTGATACACGATGTAAAGGACGATCACAAGTGACAGAATGGCAGAAACTATGTATTTTGCAATGCCTTTGAGATATGTAAGATCCACCGTGCGTCCTCCTTTCAGATCGTGTATTTATTATTATATCACTTTTTGCTCAATATGATAAGTGCTTTTTTACAATATTTACAATGTTTTCAAATATTTCGGGCGAATCGGCTTCTCCGATACCGACCGGAAGGGCGTCCTTGTAGCGTTTGAACCACGTGATCTGCCGTTTTGCGTAGTTGCGGGTGTTCTTTTTCAGAAGCTCAACCGCCTCATCGAGCGTGAGACTGCCGTCAAGATACGCGTATATCTCCTTATAGCCGATCGCCTGCGCCGCCGTGTATTCCGGTTTGAGGGCAAGCGACCTGCATTCATCGACGAGCCCCGCCTTCATCATGGCGTCCACGCGTCTGTCGGTGCGGGAATAGAGTTCTTCTCTGTCCGTCGCTTCGAGACGGATGATGAGCGGATCGTATCTCCCCTCGCTTTCTTTTGAGCGTCTGTCCCATTCCGTCTTGGTGATCCCCGTGCCGTAATAGATCTCGAGAGCCCTTATCACCCTTTTGACGTTGTTGGGATGAATGGCGTCGGCGCTCTCCGGGTCGGCGGATTTAAGCTCATTCCAAAGTTCCGCCGCGTCCTTTTTTTCAAGCTCGGCGCGGAGCCCTGCGGGTACCGACGGCGAAAAATCCGACACCGAAAGCACCGAATCGAGATAAAGCCCGGTGCCGCCGCAGAATATCGGCGTTTTTCCTCTGCCGACGATCTCGTTTACCGCCTTTTCGGCAAGATCCTTGTAATCGGAGCAGGAAAAGGGATCCGACGGCTCTGCTACGTCGATCAGATGATGAGGCACTCCGTCCGCTTCCTCCGCAGTCACCTTCGCAGTGCCAATATCCATGCCTCTGTATATCTGCATGGAGTCGCAGGAGATGATCTCCCCGTCTATCCGTTTTGCAAGTCTGACGGCAAGGGAGGACTTGCCCGACGCCGTAGGCCCTACGACCGCAACGATCTTCGTTTTTTCCATTCTGCCGTCTCCTTTCCGCAAAGCAAGGTTTGTCAAGCTGTATTATACCATTTTTTTATTATTTTTTCAATAGTATAATGGGTCTTCGTCATTATGATATTGACTTTTTGACGTTTTTGTCTTAAAATAATATACAAAGAAAGAGAGATTCAACATGATTTCAGACGACATTATCGCGGCGCTTTCCACCCCCTACGGCAGAGGCGGGATAGCCGTTATCAGAGTGACGGGTGAGGGCTCGATCGCTCTCTGCGAAAAGGTTTTCAGACCGAGAAGCGGCAAGGCGCTGTCGGAATACCGCAGTTCCGCCGCCGTTTACGGCGACATATACGACAAAAGCGGACTTATCGACGACGGGCTCGCTACGGTTTTCCGCGCCCCGAAGTCCTTCACCGGTGAGGAAACGGTGGAAATAAGCTGTCACGGGGGCATAATCCTATGCCAGACGGTGCTTGAAGCGATATTTGCGGCAGGCGCAAGACAGGCAGGCCCCGGCGAATACACGAAAAGAGCGTTCCTCAACGGCCACATTTCGCTTTCGCAGGCGGAATCGGTAATGGATCTCATTGACGCCGAGTCGAAGGAAAAGGTACATCTCGCCGCCGCACAGTCACACGGCGTGCTTTCGGGAAAGATAGACTCGATCGCCGGAAAGATCACCGATCTGCTCTCCGAGGCGTACGTCAGAAGCGACTACCCCGACGAGGACCTGAACGATATGACCTCCGAAAAGCTCGGTTATGAGCTCGGCGAGGTCATTGACGATATGAAAAAGCTCTCCGACACCTACGGCATCGGATCGGCGGTATGCGAAGGCGTACCGACAGTCATCGCCGGAAAGCCGAACACCGGAAAATCCTCACTTCTCAACGCCATTCTCGGCACCGACAGGGCGATAGTCACCGACGTTCCCGGCACGACGAGAGATACCATTGACGCAACGGTGAACATCGGGCGCATTTTCCTCCGTATTTCCGACACGGCGGGGATCAGAGGCACCTCCGACACCGTCGAAAAGCTCGGCGTCGAACGCACCGAAAAACTGATAAAGGAGCTCGGGAAAAACGGCCTCGTCCTCGCCGTATTCGACGGTTCCAAAGACGAGGACGACGAGGATAGCGAGTTCATCTCCTTCCTTGCCGCAAACGCCCGCGGGCAGATCATCCCGATACTCAACAAGTCCGACATAGGGACTGACGGAAAATACGTTTTCCCCGCCGCGTTCGGCACTCCCGTAAGAATATCCGCAAAGAACGGCGAAGGGATAGACACCCTCCGCGACGCAATAACCTCCCTCTTCGTCTCGGAAGCGATAGACTACGGGCAAACGCCCGTCATTTCAAACGCCCGGCAGCACGCCTGCCTTACGGCTTCGCTCGAAACGCTTGAAAACGCAAGGGAGGCGCTTGACTCCGGCACACCCATGGATATGGTGCTCCTCGACGTCGAGCAGGCACATTCCTCCCTCTGCGAGATCGACGGAAGGGGTACGGCCGAGGAGATCACCGACAAGATCTTCCACCGTTTCTGCGTGGGCAAATGAGCGTAAAGATAGGAAATGCCGTCCTGAAGCACGGCCTTATCCTCGCCCCTATGGCGGGAGATACCGACAGGGCGATGAGACAGATATGCCGTGAGCACGGTGCCGAATATTCGGTGACCGAAATGGTCTCCGCGAAGGCGCTGACGTTTTCCGACGCTTCGTCATTCGCACTCGGAAAGCTCGAAAAGGACGAGCTTCCCGCCTCAGTCCAGCTTTTCGGACACGAGCCGGACATTATGGAGCGGGCAGTTCACCTTATCCTTGAGCAGGCGGAAAGGGACGGCAATATCCCGACGGCGATCGACATAAACATGGGCTGTCCCGTCAAGAAGATCGTCTCCTGCGACGAGGGCTCCGCCCTTATGAAGAAGCCGGAGCTTGCCGAAAAGATATTCAGAGCCGCAAAACGCGCGTCGTCCGTCCCGGTCACGGTAAAGATCCGCACCGGCTGGTCGAGGGACTGCAAAAACGCCGTCGAGTTTGCGAAAATGCTCGAGGACTGCGGCGCCGACCTCATCGCCGTCCACGGCAGGACGAGAGCAGATATGTACGGCCCCGAGGTCGATCTCGAAACGATAGCAAAGGTCAAGCAGGCGGTCTCCGTCCCCGTCATAGGCAACGGAGGCATTTTTACCGCCTCGGACGCGATAAGGATGAAGAACGAGACGGGGTGCGACGGGCTGATGATCGCAAGAGGCGCGCTCGGAAATCCCTGGCTGTTTGAAAACATCGCCGCCGCTCTCGAAGGCAGAGAAGTGCCGGCAGAGCCCACTGTCACCGAGGCGGCAGGCGAAGCGATGAGAGAGCTTTCCCTCACCGCCGAATACAAGGGCGAGCGTCTTGCAGTCCTCGAGGGGCGGAGACGCGTGGCGTATTATATCCATTCGTTTGAAGGCGCGTCGGCGATCCGTTCCGATCTCAATGCCGCAAAAACGCTCGACGATATAAGAAAAATACTGAACGATCTCATTCTGATGCAGAATTAACAAATTGTTAACAAATTATTTTACCGCCGTGTTGACAAAATACATATCGGTATGGTATAATATATTTTGCCGCATGAGCGCAGGTCACAAACGGTTTTATGATCTACCTGCATCAGCGAGTCTTTGAAAGAGAGGTGCTTTTATCGTGTTTGCAGTTATCGAAACAGGTGGAAAGCAGTACAAGGTTACCGAGGGCGACGTTGTATTTGTTGAAAAGCTTGAGGTAAACGAGGGTGAAACTTATACTTTTGATAAGGTTCTCGCCGTTTCCACGGGTGATTCCTTCAACGCCGGCACTCCGTACGTAGAGGGTGCTACCGTCACTGCCAATGTCGTCAAGAACGGCAAGGCAAAGAAAATCCACGTTCTTAAATACAAATCCAAAAAGAACGAGAAGAAGAAAATCGGACACAGACAGCCTTACACCAAGGTCCAGATCGTTTCCGTCAATGCCTGAATGATCAAGGTTACATTCTTCAAAAGCGGCGATATTTATTACGGCTTCAGAGAAACCGGACACGCTGAATATGACGATCCCGGAAAGGATATAGTCTGCGCGGCGGTCTCGGCAATGACGATGCTCTTAATAAACGCCATCGAGGTCTCTTACGAATCAAAAGTCGAGTATTCGATAGATGATGACACCGCAGAGGTAGAAGTTTACGCTTACGGTGCTCTCGGAATGAACGGTGTCACTGCCGAACAGCAGTACGCCATCTCCGGTCTCATCAAAGGGTATTTTCTCCAGCTTAGCGATATGCTTGAAGATTACTACGAATTTCTCGAGGTCAAAGAAGAAGAGGCCTGACCCAATTACTAATACGGAGGAACAGATGATGCTTAGACTCGGTTTGCAATTTTTTGCACATAAAAAGGGTGTCGGCTCGACCAAGAACGGTCGTGACAGCGAATCCAAACGTCTCGGTGTTAAGAAGGCAGACGGCCAGACCGTTATTGCCGGCAACATCATTGTCAGACAGCGCGGAACCCACATCCATCCCGGTGTAAACGTCGGTCGTGGTTCGGATGACACACTTTTCGCTCTTTGTGACGGAAAGGTAAAGTTCGAGCATATCACCCGCGACAAGAAGCGCGTAAGCGTTTACCAGGATTAATGAACCTGCAAGCCCCGACTTTTGTCGGGGTTTTTCTTTTTTCCCTTGACATATTTCCGATTATATGATACAATATTGGTAATCACTTTTTAAGGAGTTGGTTTTCTTTATGGACGCAGACGGGAGTAATTTATGCCCATCTGATTTTCACGCGATATTCGGTGTGCTCTGCGATTTTTTATCCTTTGCAGTCGGAGTTTTTTTGACGACGGAAGGGGATAAAAAATGACGGGGCTTTTTGTATTGTTTGCGCTTTTCGTCGTTCTCGGCGCCTATTTCGGAGGCACGGAGAGCGGTATTTCGGCGATGAACAAAATCAGGATGAAATCAAAGGCCGATGACGGCGACAAAAAGGCAAAAAACGCCATGTTCGTTTCAAACAATTTCGACAAGGCACTCACCACCCTGCTCATCGGCAACAATATCACTTACATTGCGGCGGCGTCCGTCGCGGCGCTCATTGCGTCAAAGCTTTTCGGCACCTCCGACCTCGTGACTACGCTTACGACCGTCGTCACCACCCTCATCGTCTTCTTCTTCTCGGAGATGATACCGAAGGCGTTTGCTAACGACCGTGCCGACACCACCGCCCGCGCCATGTCGGGGATCCTCATTTTCCTCATGAAGATCCTCAGCCCTCTCGTTTTCTTCTTCTCGGCGATCTCGAACGCCGCGACGAAGCTCTCCGACAGATTTTTCAAATCCGAGGCCGAGCCGACGATAACCGAAGAAGAATTATACGATATTATCGACACCGCCGAGGAAGAAGGCGTCGTCGATGAGGACAGCAGCGATCTCATCAAATCCGCACTCGACTTTTCCGACACCCGCGCAAGGGACGTAATGACTATGGTCGAAGACATAGTGGCAATAGACGTGACCTTGTCCAACGAGGACGTGGCAAAACTCATTCAGTCCACCTCACATTCCCGCATTCCCGTTTTCCGCGGCGATATAAACAACATCGTCGGCGTGCTTCAGGTCAGGACTTTTCTCCGTTCCTACGTCAAGAACAAGAAGAAGAGCTTCCGTTCGCTGCTCATGCCGGTCTATCACGTCAGCCCCAACGCCAAGATCGACGATCTTCTTTCCGAAATGCGTCTTCATAAGTTCGTGCTCGGCGTTGTCAGCGACGAGGACGGCGAAACGCTCGGTCTCGTCACGATCGAGGACTTCCTTGAAGAGCTCGTCGGCGAGATATGGGACGAGGACGACGTTTTCGACCGCAACTTCATAAAGCTCGGCGGCGACCATTTCCGTATCAACACCCACCTTTCTCTCGGCGAGGCGTACAAACGCATGGACGAACCCTGCCCGTTTGAGAACATGGAGAACGAGCCCGTCATCTCCTTCGTTATGCAGGAGTTCGGCCACATACCGGAGGAGGACGAAAGCATCGTCGTCGGCAACCTCGAGATCCTTGTCCCCGGTCAGGACGGCGACGGTATCGACTACGTCGAGTTCCACCTTCTGACCGAAGAGGACATCAGCGAGATCGGAGAGGAGGCAGAAGGATGAACGCAACGTATATTATCATCATTCTGATAATGGTCATCTTCTCGGCGATCTTCTCGGCGACCGAGATCTCCTTCAACTCGTCAAACAAATCAAGGCTGAAAAAGGCGGCTGACGAAGGCGACAAGACCGCCGCTCTCGCCTACAAGATCAGCGAGGACTTCACCACCGCCCTTTCGGCGATCCTCATCGGCAACAACCTCGCAAACGTAGCGGCGTCAACGGCCGCCACCGTCCTTGCGATGGATCTGCTGATCGGCCTCGGAAACAACAACGACGGTCTTGCGTCGGTGATAGCCACCGTCGTAATGACGCTCATAATTCTCATCTTCGGCGAGATAGTCCCGAAGATACTCGGCAAGAAGAACGCCGACCTGCTCGTCAGATACCTCGCCTACCCGACGAAGATACTGACGATAATCCTCTTTCCTCTCGTATGGGTGGTCATGAGTCTCGTCAACCTTCTCTCCGCCCTTTGGGGAAAGGACAGCGAAAATCAGCCGACCGTGACCGAGGACGAGCTTTCCTCTATCATCGAGACAGTCGAGGAGGAAGGCGTCATCGACGAGGAACAGAGCGAACTGCTCCAATCCGCCATCGACTTCGGAGACACTACGGTTGAAGAGATCATGAAGCCCCGTATAGATATGGTGGCGTTCGACATCAACGACGAGCTGAACGAGATAACATCTCTTATCGACTCGTCAAACTACTCACGTATTCCCGTTTACGACGATTCGCCCGACGAGATCATCGGCGTGCTGTCCCTCAACCACTACTACAAGGAAATGGCAAAGGGCACCGAGGTCGGTCAGGACGTCATCAGATTGATCCTCATGAAGCCCCTTTACGTCCACAAGACGATGAAGCTTCAGCCCGCCCTCTCCCTTATGCAGGAGAAGAAAATGCACCTTGCCATCGTCGTCGATGAGTTCGGCGGCACAATGGGCATTGTCTCCATGGAAGACATCCTCGAAGAGCTTGTCGGAGATATATGGGACGAGAGCGACGAGATAATCCCCGAGTTCACGAAGCTCAACGACACGACCTACATCGTTTCCGGCGATATGAACATCGACGACTTCTTCTACGAGATCGAGTTCGAGCCCGACGATTTCGAGTGCGAATACTCGACCATGGGCGGATGGGCCATCGAAATGCTCGAATCAAATCCGCACACGGGAGACACCTTCGTGTTCAGAGACGTGAAGGAAGATGAAAAAGACGATGAAGAAGACGGATACACGGAGCTTTTCATCGCCGTATCCGAAATGGACGATATGAGAGTGACGAAGCTCACGGTGCTCGTAAAGCACGTTGAGCCCGAAAGCAAAGAATAAAACAGCGAGGATAATATGAAAATCGGTTCTCTTCTTGACTGCGGTTTCAGATACCGCTACCTTATGGGACGTTCTTCCGTCCCCTGCAAGCCCGGATACAAGCCGGAAAGCGAAGAACGCGAAGAATACGGCCGTGACGGCGCGCTCGTCACCTCGTCGGTCGGATTTGACGTCTTTGCGCTCCCCTGCGTGGAGATCGATATTCCTCTATCGTTCGGCAAAGAGGTGTTTCTCGACACGCTTTGTCTCAGACTGATCGGCAGGTGCGTTTCGGAGATAAAGCTGTTCGGCAGCGACGGCAAGCTCCTCGCCTGCACGGCGGGTGAGGACGGCTTCCCCATCGGCAGAGAAGAGATCGCCCTCGTCTGCAACAGCTTCGGAAGGGAGTTTTTGCTCCGTATCAGAGCCGACGCAAGAACGTCGCACCGCCGCGCTGACGGTACGGTCGTCAACGAAAGATATATAGAGATCGGCTCGCTCGACCTGCTCGGAGCAGAGGACCTTTGCGGCGGTATCTATCCCACGCCGGAAAAGGCAGACCTCGGCGACGGATATTTCGGCGATATCGACGGGATCACCGCCGACGGTGACGACGCCGTATTCACCGCAGAACTTTTTGCGGGCAAATATTCCGACCGCTTCGGCAAAAAAACCGGAATAAACGGCGGAAAGATCTCATTCGCACTCGCCGATATGCCCGAGGAGAGCTTCGTGATCACCGTAAACGCCGGCGGCGCAAAGGTGAGAGGCGGCTCACGCCGTGCGCTCGTCTATGCCTCGGAAAAACTGCTTCAGCTCACCGACGAAAAGGGCATAAGATACGCAGAGATCGAGGATTCGCCTGCGTTCCCGTTCCGCGGAGTGCATTTTGCCCTGCCCCCGAAGGCAAATCTCCCGTTCTTCCGCCGCATGGTGAAATACGTCTATGCCCCGATGGGCTATAACTCGGTATTTCTTCAGGTCTCGGGAGCGATGGAGTATAAATCGCACCCTCTCATCAACAAGGTATGGCAGGAAACCTGCCGTAACTACGAGGAGAACGGCGGCCCCGTTCCCGCTCACTACGGTTTCGTCGGCGGAGATATCTATTCCCACGAGGAGGTCGCCGAGCTCTGCGATTATATACGATCCTACGGGCTTGACGTTATCCCCGAGGTGCAGACCTGCAGTCACGTGCAGTATATCACCGCCGCTTATCCCGAGCTTGCCGAGAAGGACCCCGAGAAGGAAGAAAAGAACCTCGACGTCCTCAAGGCCGACGGCAAACCCCAGGCGGTGGCGGAGCACAGCATGTGCCCGCTCCACCCCGACTATTACAAGGTCACCTTCGACATCCTCGACGAAGTCATCGACGTGATCAAGCCGAAAAAATACGTCCACATCGGACACGACGAGATATACACGATAGGAAAATGCCCGAGATGCGCTTCAAAAGGCGCGGCAAAGATTTATTCCGACGATCTGAAGATCATGCGCGACTATCTCGCCGCCAAAGGGCTTGAAACGATGATGTGGTCGGATATGCTCGACGAGAGCGGCCTCTACGAGACCGCAAAGGGTATCGCCGACGTGCCGAAGGACATAATCTGCCTTCCCTTCACCTGGTATTTCCACCTCGGCTCCTCCGACAATATCGAACAGCACCTCGTTGACAGCGGGTTCAGACACCTCACGGGCAACCTCTATTCGAGCCATTTCCCGCGTTTCAGAGAGAGATCGTCCTTCCCGTCCTATATGGGCGGCGAGGTCTCCACCTGGTCGACCTGCGACG
Organism: Candidatus Colimorpha enterica; assembly: GCA_018065475.1. Lineage (GTDB taxonomy): Bacteria > Bacillota > Clostridia > Oscillospirales > CAG-272 > Colimorpha_A > Colimorpha_A enterica. The sequence goes on along the minus strand of JAGHTD010000299.1, from coordinate 1,375 downwards.
AGATGACCTACGGCGGTCAGGGCAAGATATTCGACTTCATCTACACTGCCGAAATGCTTTGGAACCGCAATTTCGACGAGCGTCTCCGCAGTACGCAGAACCGCAGGATCGCTTCCCTTCTCCCCGCCGTCCGAGACGGACTTGAGGAAGACGGATATTTTCCGACGGTCAGAACGGATATTTGCGGAAGCGGTGAGGCGGCAAAGGGCAGACCCTTCACCGTCAAGGTCGGATCAAAGGCCGATTATATCACCATCACCCACTCCACCGACGCGCCTTGCTACGGCGAGGTTAGAGACGAGCTCATCGGCATCGGCGAGTACGTCATCACCTATTCCGATTGCACCGAGCAGAGAGAGACGATCAGATACGGCTATCAGGTCTGCGAAAAGGACAGGGCGTACGCAAGGCCTCTTGCCTCCGCTCTTTACAGACACGCCGGCTACATCGCCACGTGGCCGTCGCTCCCGGTCTTCGAAAAAACTCCCGAAGGAAAAGAGGCCGCCGAGTACCGTTACAGGATAATCAACCGCAGTCCCGACAAGGAGATTTCCTCCTTCACCGTAATCTGCACCTCCGATATGCTGAGGATCGGCGTTTCGTCGGTCTCAACCGAAAAGAAATGACAAAAAGCCCTCCGGGGCTTTTTGTTATTTGCGTCAGACACTTGCGAAAACGGCGGTTTTATGATATACTTATGATATGATACCGGCAAGGACAACGGAGGAAAAATGAAAGCTGTCTCGTGGAACGTAAACGGTCTCAGAGCCGTTATGGGAAAGAACTTCAAAGAGGTATTCGACGCCTTTGACGCCGACTTTTTCTGTCTGCAGGAGACGAAACTGCAGGAAGGACAGATCTGCCTCGACCTCGACGGCTATTATCAGTATTGGAATTACGCCGAGAAGAAGGGATACAGCGGGACGGCGATATTCACAAAGCACAAGCCGCTCTCCGTGAGCTACGGTCTCGGCATTGACGAGCACGACCGTGAGGGCAGAGTCATCACCCTCGAATACGAGCGTTTCTTCTTCGTCACCGTATATACCCCGAACTCGAAGCAGGAGCTCGAACGCCTCTCCTACCGTATGAAGTGGGAGGACGATTTCCGCGAATACCTGCTCTCGCTCAAAGCGAAAAAGCCGGTGATATTCTGCGGCGACCTCAACGTCGCCCACAAAGAGATCGACATAAAGAACCCCTCCTCGAATCACCGAAGCGCGGGCTTCACCGACGAAGAAAGGGACAGAATGACGCTGCTTCTCAGCAGCGGGTTCACCGACACGTTCAGGTTATTCCACCCCGATGAAAAAGACGTGTACTCCTGGTGGTCTTACAGATTTCACGCGCGCGAGAACAACGCGGGGTGGAGAAT